>JANYIP010000052.1 GCA_025361995.1 Streptomycetales bacterium
GGCCGTCGACGCAGCCAGGCTGGTCGAACGGTTGCTCGGCCGCGCAGCTCGGACAGGGAAGTGAGAGCGTCATTGCGGGCAACCCCTTTCCTCGCACTGATTGTCGATGACGGAAACGTGACACGGCCCGGCGACATTTTCGCTCACCCGGTGCGGCGTGTCGGTGCCGATCGCGCGCCGGGGCGACCCGGACGGCCTGCGCGGGTGTCGGCCAAACGCGAATGTCACCATGGACAGTGATGCCTGACACCTCAGCAAGCCCGTTTCTGCGTGCCTGTCGCCGGGAGCCCGTCCCTCACACGCCTGTGTGGTTCATGCGACAGGCCGGCCGATCGCTCCCGGAGTATCGCGCCCTGCGCGCCGGGATCCCGATGCTGGCGGCCTGCCGCACGCCCGATCTGGTCGTCGAGATCACACTGCAGCCCGTCCGCCGCCACGGTGTCGACGCGGCGATCCTCTTCAGCGACATCGTTGTCCCGCTCAAAGCCATCGGTGTCGACCTGGACATCAAGCCGGGGGTCGGGCCGGTGATCGCCCAGCCGATCCGCAGCCGCGAAGGTCTCGAGGTGCTCCGGCCGCTCGAACCTCCGGACGGCGCGGCGGTCGCGGAAGCGGTACGGAGCACGGTCGCCGAGCTGGGCGCGACGCCGCTGATCGGGTTCGCGGGGGCACCGTTCACCTTGGCGTCGTACCTGGTCGAAGGGGGTCCGAGCCGCGGGCACGAGCGCACCAAGGCCCTCATGTACGGCGACCCCGACCTCTGGCACGACCTGCTGGGCCGGCTGGCCGTGATCGCCGGTGCGTTCCTGCGGATCCAGGTCGAGGCAGGCGCCTGCGCTGTCCAGCTCTTCGACTCGTGGGCCGGCGCACTGTCCGAGGTCGACTACCGCCGGTACGTCCTGCCGCACTCGGCGACGGTGCTGGCGTCGGTGGCCGACCTGGGCGTGCCGCGGATCCACTTCGGCGTCGGGACCGGCGAGCTGCTCGCAGCGATGGCCGAGGCGGGGGCGGACGTCGTGGGCGTCGACTTCCGGGTCCCGCTGGACGAGGCCGCCCGCCGGGTGGGCCCCGGCTGTGCGCTGCAGGGCAACCTCGATCCGGCCGTGACGTTCGCGCCGTGGCCGGCCGTCGAGGAGCAGACCCGGCAGGTCCTCGACCGGGGTGCCGGGCTGGCCGGCCACATCTTCAACCTCGGTCATGGCGTGCTGCCCGAGACCGACCCCGACGTGCTCGCCCGGATCGTCGACCTGGTCCACGAGGTCAGCGCGCGCTGACCTGTTCGGCCGGGGCTGCCAGGGTTCAGCCTCAGGCTGCCTCGACCGGCTGCGGCGTCAGCGGCGGCGCCACCGTCTCCCCGGCCCGGCGCCGGCGCAGGACACCCCAACCGACCCAGCCCAGCGGGACCGCGATCAGCAGGAACGGCAGGACTGCGCCCACTGCGGTGAGCAGCCAGGTCGTCGCGGAGGTGAACGCGTCCCAGCCGCGGGACAGCCCGTGGCCGAACCCCGTTGCCGGCTTGGGCGCCACCGGCGCCGCGGCCTCCCGGCCGACGAAGGTCGCCGTGACAGTGGCGAGGGCGGTCTGGTCGGCAAGGTCTTTTGCCTGGCCCTGCAACGACTCCAGCGCGCCCTCGCGGTTGGCCAGCTCGCCTTCGATCTCGATGACCTGGCCGAGGGTCTTCGCCTGCGCGAGCAGTGCCCGGATCCTGTTGACGCTGGCCTGCTGGGACTGCAGCCGGGCCTGGACGTCGATGACCTGGCCGGTGACGTCGGTGGCGGACTGGTCCTGCGCGAGCAGTGCGCCGAGGTGGGCGACGTCGATGAGGAGCTGCGGGAGGGCGGTGGCCGGGACGCGCAGCGTGACCACCGCCCGCGACAGCGTCGGGTGGTCCGGATCGGCCGCCGTTTGCTCGCCGCCGACGTACCCGCCGGCGCTCGCGGCCAGACCCTCGACCTGGCTGGCCGAAGCGAGCACGTCCTTCACCCGGACCTCGATGGTCGCGATCCGGATGACCGAGCGGTCGGCCAGGGCGGGCAGCACCGTGCTCGCGCTCCCGGCAACCTTGGCTGGGCTGTTCGCGGACAGAGCAGGTCCCGCTGCTGCGGCAGGTGAGGGTTCGGCCGCCGCGACACCAAAGGCGGCCAGACCTTGGCTAGCGTTCGGGGCGGCGCCTCCTGCTTGGGGCGCCGAGGCAGCTGATCCAGACGTGTCGTTGCCGCCGCACGCGGACAGGAGCAGGCCGGCGGTGACCAGGGCGAGGAGCCCGTACCCGACCTTGTTCTTCGGGGGGGCCGTGTAGTTCGACGTGCCAGTGGTCGTGCTGCCCATGACCGTCCCTCTCGGCGGGGAGCGACGCTCCCGAACGTGGGTGGGACGGCGGCCCGCGGCGGCCGGTTCCGGGTGGCGCCCATTCGTTACCTTGACCCTGAGCATCTGGGAGGCTGTCAGCGTGACGATCACGGAGCCGGTGCCCCACGTCGTGGTGGTCGGCGGCGGGATCGCAGGGTTGGCCGCGGCGGCGGCTGTCCGGGCGCGGGCGGTTGGCGCTGTACGGATCACTGTGCTCGAGGGCTCGCCGTCCGTGGGGGGCAAGCTCGCGCTGACCCAGGTCGCGGGCGTGAGCACCGATGCCGGGGCCGAGTCGATGCTCGCGCGGCGCCCCGAGGCGGTCGCGCTCGCGCACGCAGCCGGTCTCGGTGCGGACGTGGTCCATCCAGCCGTCTCCGGTGCCTGCCTGTGGAGCCGAGGGAGCCTGCGGCCGCTGCCGACCGGCCAGCTCATGGGCCTGCCGGGGGATCTGCGCGCGCTCGCCGCTAGCCGGACGCTCTCGCTCCGCGGCCTCGCCCGGATCCCCCTGGACCACGTGCTGCCGCGTACCCGGGTGGCGCACGACGACTCCATCGGCCGCTTCGTCACGGCCCGGCTGGGTCGCGAAGTGGTCGACCGCCTCGTCGAGCCGCTCCTCGGCGGTGTGTACGCCGGGCACGCCGACGAACTCTCCCTGGACGCCACGCTGCCGCAGCTGTCGGGCGCGGTCCGGGTCGAGCACTCGCTGCTCGACGCGGTGGCGCAAGCCCTCGGACCGCCGGCAGATCCGGGGCTACCCCCTCGCCCCGTGTTTGCCTCGATCAGGGGCGGCCTGGGTCGGTTGCCCGGTGCGGTCGAAGCCATGGTGGTGGCGTCGGGCACCGTGGTCCGTACCGGGGCGACCGTCCGCGAGCTGCGCCGCTCGCCGGGCGGCTGGCGGCTGGTCATCGGCTCCACCCGCAACCCGGAGACCCTGTATGCCGACGCCGTGATCCTGGCGGTGCCGGCCGGCCCGGCCAGCCGGCTCCTCGCGCACGTCGCGCCCTACGCGGCGCAGGACCTGGCCACCATCGAGTACGCCAGCGTCGGCTTGGTGACCTTCGCGTTCGCCGGCGCGGATCTGCTGTCGCCGGGCAGCGGCACCGGGTTCCTCGTCCCTCCGATCGAGGGCAAGGTGATCAAGGCGGCCACGTACTCCTCCCAGAAGTGGGGCTGGCTCGCCGAGTCCGCGGGGGACCTCACGATCGTGCGCACGTCGGTGGGCCGGCACCGCGAGGTGGTCGACCTCCAGCGCGAGGACGCCGACCTGGCGGCGGTCGCCCTCGCCGACCTCGCTGCCGCGACGGGGATCACCGCGCGGCCGGTCGACCTCGCCGTGACCCGCTGGGGTGGCGCGCTGCCGCAGTACACCGTGGGGCACCTTGAGCGGGTCGCGCGGATCCGGCGGGCGA
>JANYIP010000084.1 GCA_025361995.1 Streptomycetales bacterium
AGGGTCTGCGCCGTCCGGCGATCGGATTGCGGGGTCTCGGCGTCCGAGACCAACAATGACGGGTACAAGAAGTTCCACTCCGTCAACGCCAGCAGCAGCCTCCCGCACGTCTACGTCACCTACCGTGCGTACCCCGATACCGCGGGAACACCCGTGATCGCGCCGGAGTCGGGCAGCGGACCCAGCTCATACTGGACCAACACCGCCACCCCAACCTTGTCGGCGAGCGTCAACTCGGCTACAGGCAACACCGTTTACGGTCTGTTCAAGATTTACAACGGGGCGAGCCTGGTCTGGTCAGGCAACGGAAGCAACGTCACCTCCGGCTCAGGGGTGTCCAGCATCGCCGTACCCTCCGGCGCTGGCTTGACCTCCGGGGTCTCCTACACACTCAAGGCCTACGGCGAGTCCGGCGGGGCGGAGAGCGCGAGCCCATCCAGCACGGTCGGGTTCCAAGTCGACACCACCGCGCCGGGCGCTCCCACCGTTACGGCCAACCATGAGACGAACGGAGCATGGGCCTCAACCCCGCCCAGCTCGAACACGTTCACCTTCACTCAGGCATCCGGGACCACGGACACCACCGACTTCCTCTACAGCGAGGACAACGGCGCCTGGCAGACCGTCGCTGCCACCTCGGGTTCGGCGACGCTGAGCTGGAACCCGGCCACCGGTGGGCACAGCCTCCAGGTCGAAGCCAAGGACGCGGCCGCCAACACCAGCACCATCGCCGCATTCACGTTTGGGGCAGGGGGACCGGCCTTTACCAGTTTGCCCGCGCAGACCGCCGCAGCGACGTCCACCACGCTGCCAGCAACCGCCACGGCCCCTCCCAGCGCAACCAGCGCCTACCTTCAATGGCGGGCGAGCGGAACAACCACCTGGACAACCGTCTCGTCGAGTTACGTTAAGACCGGTGGCAGTTCCTGGACTGGCACAGTCTCGGCCTCCGGTGCCGGCTCGCAAACCCCGACTTTGGCGTGGGACGCCGCCTCGACCGCGACGGCATCCGGCTTGACTCCACCGGCCAGCCTTGACCTTGAGGCGTGCTTCAAGTACTCCGGACTGCCGGATGCTTGCTCGGCTCAGACTACCGTCCAGTGGATTCAAGATGCGCTCGGCGGAGACTACGGCGCACAGAACGTTGGGCCAGCAACCGTGTCCCTGTCAACGGGCGAATTGCAGATCACCAGTCAAGATGTAAGTGTGCCCGGCAACGCAAGCGGGCTAGGCGTCTCGCGCACCTACCTAACCACTCAAGCTGGCAGCGCGGCCGGGAGCGGATTTGGGCCGGGCTGGTCGAGCTCCCTTCCGGCGCCGGATCTTGGCGCCATGCAGGATATGGTGTCGGACCAGATAACAGCCGTTGCAACCACGAAGACCGGAGATATCGATCTAGTTAGCCCGGCCGGGACGAGCGAGACCTTTATCGACCCGAACTGGACGACCAGCGGAGACGCCAATCTCGGTGTTAGTCCGGTTACGCTGAAATTCGCTAACCAGAGCGGCGCCGACACAAGTGGCGACTTCTTGACCCTTTCGACAAGCGAGCTGCAACTTGCTCTCACGGGGTCAGGTGGCGTGCAGACAGTTTGGACACGCTCGGGCACCAGTTCGCCGTGGACGTCCTACCAGGTGATCGAACCGCAACAGGCTGTCCAGTCCGGTACGCAAGCGGGTGGAACCACCTCGACACTGTCAGGCACCTATTCTGGGTCGGGACTGCCGACGGGTGTGGTCTCAGGCGACACCTACGTCCAGGTACTCGACCTCAATCCCGGGGTCACGGATTCCGGGCATCCCAGCTACACCACGCCCGCTCAAATCTGCGCCCCAACGCCCATCGCCGGCTGCCAGGTACTCACCGTCGTCTACGCCGGGCCGAGCACGGCCAAGCCGACGGGCTCAGGCACCGGGCCGTACCCGAGCCAGGTTCGCGAGATTCTGTACACGGCTTGGAACCCCGATCTCGGAACGCCGGCGATGGAAACCGATGTCGCCGCCACCTACGCGTACAACTCCACCGGGCTTCTCAAGTCGTGGTACGACCCGCGTGCGGACGTCACC
>JANYIP010000372.1 GCA_025361995.1 Streptomycetales bacterium
GTCACAGCAGGGCTGACGAGTTGGAACGCATCCCGGTCGCCGCTGATGATCGCGACCTCGAAACCGGCCCGCTCGGCCTGGTCGGTGAGGGTGGCGATGACGTCGTCCGCCTCGAACCCCTCGGCCGTCACGACCTGGATCGAGAGTGCGGCGAGCACCTCCTGGATCAGGCTGACCTGGCCCTTGAACGCGTCGGGGGCGGCCGACCGGGTGGCCTTGTACTCCGGGAACTCCTCGCTGCGGAACGTCTTGCGGCCGACGTCGAACGCGACCGCGAGGTGGGTCGGCTTCTCGTCGCGCAGGGCGTTGATGAGCATCGAGGTGAAGCCGTACACCGCGTTGGTGGGCTGCCCGGTCGTCGTCGAGAAGTTCTCGACAGGGAGGGCGAAGAAGGCCCGGTACGCCAGCGAGTGCCCGTCGAGGAGCAGCAGGCGCTGGGTGGCTCCGTCGGCCGTAGGTGGGGTCACGGCGCCGATCCTAGGCCGGTCGACCGACACTCACCGACCCGCCGGTGGGTTGCCCCGCTCAGACGCCGGTGGTCGCCCGGGACCGGATGGCCGTCCGTCGCCGCGCGAGCAGCCCAGCCCGCGCCGCCCCGCGGACCGGGACCTCGAGGCCGAGGGAGCGCCGCAGGGTCGACACCGAGGCCACCCGGCGTACCGCCAGCGGGCTGAAGCCGATCTTGGCGTAGAAGCGGTTGGCCTCTCGGACCTGGGGCAGCACGTTGACCGACACGTGCTCCGAGCCGATCTCGTCCGCGTACCCTGTCGCCGCCGCGACCAAGGCCCTGCCGACCCCGCGCCGGTGGAACGCCGCCCGTACGTGGAGGTAGTCGATCTGGACGACCCTGGCCTCCATGAAGGGGCCGAGCGGGCGGCGGGTGAAGACGGCCATCCCGACGACCTCGCCGTCCAGCGCAGCGACCACGGCCCGGCAGGAGTCGTCGCCGTCCATCTCGGCCATCACCTGACGCAGCCGGGCCTCCGAGGGCATCGGAGCCAACGCGCCGCTGCGCCCGGTGTACTGGCGCAGCTCCTCCCACATCTCGAGCACGGCCTCGGTGTCGGCGGTGGTCAACGGGCGCACCACCACATGGACTCGGGGCACGGTCTCTCCTTCGCGACATGCCTGATCAGGCGGCGTCCGCCGTCACAGGACCGAAAGAAGGCTCCCCCCGGAGGAGCTGCTAGGGGCAGACAATACGACTCCTGAGCCCCAGCCGCACCAACTCCCACAAACTCCCCGGACGCGCTCAGCCGCCGAGGTAGGCATTGACGACCTCAGGGTCCTTGGCGAGGTCGGATGCCTTGCCCGAGAGCTTGAGCGACCCTGACTCGAGGACGTACGCACGATCCGCGATCCGCAGCGCCGCCAGCGCGTTCTGCTCGACCAGCAGGATCGTGGTCCCTTGCTCGCGGATCGTCGCGATGGTGTCGAAGATCAGGTCGACCAGCACCGGCGCCAAGCCCATCGACGGCTCGTCCAGCAGCAGCAGCTTGGGGCGCCCAATCAGCGCTCGGCCTACCGCGAGCATCTGCTGCTCGCCCCCGGACATCGTGCCGGCCTTCTGCGCGATGCGCTCCTGCAGCCGCGGGAAGAGGGTCAGGACCCGCTCCTTGTCCGACGCGATGCCGTCCTTGTCCTTGCGCAGGAAGGCGCCCAGGTCGAGGTTCTCCTCGACCGTCATGCGCGGGAAGATCCGCCGGCCCTCAGGTGACTGGCAGATCCCGCGTCCCACGATCTCGTGCCCCGCCACCCCGTTGATCGGGCGGCCGAGGAAGGTGATGGAGCCCTTCTTCGGCTTCAGCAGCCCCGAGATGGTCCGCAGCGTCGTCGACTTGCCGGCGCCGTTGGAACCGATGAGCGTGACGATCTCGCCGTGGTTGACTGTCAGCGACAGCCCCTTCACCGCCGCGATGTTGCCGTAGTAGACGTGCATGTCCTCGATGGACAGCATCAGTCCGCCGGCCGCCTCGGTCATCACGTCGCTCATACCTCGCTCGCCTCCGCGCCGGACTTGCCCAGGTACGCCTCGATGACTCGCTGGTTGGACTTGATGTCGGCGGGCCCGCCCTCGGCGATCTTCTCGCCGCGGTCCAGCACGGTGATCCGCTCGGACACCCGCATCACGACGCTCATGTCGTGCTCGATGAGCAGGACCGCGAGCTTCTTCTCCGTCCGGACCCGGTGCACGAACTCGACGAAGCGGGCCGACTCCTGCGGGTTCATACCGGCGGTGGGCTCGTCGAGGAGCAGCACCCGAGGCTTGAGCGCGAGCGCCCGAGCGACCTCGAGCCGGCGCTGGTCGCCGTACGACAGGTTGCGGGCGTACTCGCCGCGGGTGTGGTTGATACCGACGAAGTCGAGGAGGTCGACGGCGACCTCGCGCGCCTCCTTCTCCTCGCGGCGCTGCTTGGGCAGGCCGAAGACGGTCGAGAAGATCCCCGCCCTCATGTGCGAGTGCATCGCCACCATCACGTTCTCCTCGGCCGTCATCAGGCCGAACAGGCGGATGTTCTGGAAGGTACGCGCCATGCCCCACGAGGCGATCTTGTGCGGTGGCTGACCGGTGATGTCGCGGTCGCCGAAGCGGACATCCCCGCTGGTGGGGGTGTAGAGGCCGGTGAGCACGTTGAAGAAGGTCGTCTTGCCGGCGCCGTTGGGACCGATCAAGCTGACGATCGACTGGTCCGGGATGGTGAAGCTCACGTCGTTGACCGCCACCAGGCCGCCGAAGACGACCGAGATGTTGTCGGCGGTGAGCGCGTTCGACACCGGCCCGGTGCCGAGGTCCGCGCTCACGCAGACTCCCCCTCGAGGTCGGCCCCGACGGATTCGACATCGGTTCGGCTCGGCTCGCGCAACAGCAGCTTGGTTCGGCTCTCAGGGAGCAGGCCTTCCCTTCGGAAGAGCATCATCAGCACCAGGATCAGCCCGAACATCAGGTAGTTGTACGACGGGAAGTCCCAAGATGTCCCGAAAGTCGAGTTGAAGGTGCTGCCGACCTGCTTGAGTCCGTTGGCGTTGATCCAGGACAGGACCAGCGCACCGATCATCACGCCCCAGACGTTGCCCATGCCGCCGAGGACGACCATCGCCAGCAACGTGATCGAGATGCTGAAGTCGAAGCTGTCCGGCAGGACACCGCCCACGTGCTCGGCGAACGCGACCCCGCCGAGCCCGCCGGCGACCGCACCCACGGCGTAGGCCGCGAGCTTGGTCCGCATCAGCGGGACGCCCATCATGCTGGCAGCCAGCTCGTCCTCCCGGATCGCCAGCCAGGCCCGCCCCAGCCGGCCGACGCGCAGCCGCAGGCAGACGAAGATCACGAAGGCAGCGATGGCCGCGAAGACGGCGAACTGCCAGTCGAGGTCGAAGGGACCGAGCTTCCACGGCCCGATCGTGATGGGGTCCACGGGGGTGATGCCGCGCTCGCCGTGGGTGAAGTCGAAACCACCGCTCCCGCTGAGTGTCCCGAGGTGGTCCCCGTTCTTGAAGAACTGGGGGATGATCTCGCCGAAGCCAAGGGTCACGAGCGCGAGGTAGTCACTCTTGAGCCGCAGCGTCGGGGCACCGATCAGGATGCCCATCAGCGCGGTCAGGATCGCCGCCGCGACCAGCACCAGCCAGAAGTTGATGTGGATGCCTGGCGTGCCGGCCGCCGGAGAGCCGAAGATGTCGATCTTCAGGTTGTAGAACTGGCCGGAGATGAGCCACCCCGCGGTGTACCCGCCGATCGCCCAGAAGGCGACGTAGCCGAGGTCGAGCAGCCCAGCGAACCCGACGACGATGTTGAGGCCCAGCGCACAGATCATCCAGACCATGCACTCGTCGACCACTGAGAGCGGGAGCCACGAGTTCACGAACGTGTTGATGTTGGCGTTCAGGCTGGGCAGCACCCAGTGGTACGTCACGAAGATCAGCACGGCAGCGGTGCCGAACCCGATGGCCCAGCGGGCGTTGTGGGTGAGCCGCCCGTGCTCACGGGTCTCAGGCGGGCCGACAAGCTCCGCAGTAGCCATGGCTACACCTTCTCTGTTGTCGGTTTGCCGAGTATGCCTTCGGGCTTGAACACCATCAGCAAGATCAGGACGGTGAACACGACCGACTGCGACCACAGCTGGCCGAGCAGCGGGAGCCCGTCGTTCAGACCCTGGATCAGGCCGATGAGCAGGCCACCGAGGACCGCACCGACCAGGTTGCCGATGCCGCCCAGCACCGCCGCGGTGAAGGCGATGAGCCCCAGCTGCTGACCAAGGTTGTAGCTGGTCGTGCCCACCGTCTGCTCGTACATCAGACCGGCCGCGCCGGCGAGCGCGCCGCCGAGGGCGAACGTGAACGAGATGGTCCGGTTGACGTTGACACCCATCAGCCGGGCGGCGTCCTGGTCCTGCGCCGTGGCGCGCATCGCCTTGCCCTGCCGGGTGCGCTGCACGATGAAGGTCATGAGGAGCAGCAGTGGCGCGGTCACCGCGATGACGACCAGGAAGGCCTGGTTGATCTGCACGCTGCCGATGTTGAACGACGCCGCCGGCAGCGCGCTGGGGTGCTGCTTGGGCGTCGAGCCGTGGAAGTGCAGCGCGATGTTCTGCAGGATGAAGGAGACGCCGACCGCCGTGATCAGCGGTGCCAGCTTGGGCGCACGTCTCAGTCGCCGGTACGCGAGGAACTCGATGATCACGTTGAGCGTCGCGCAGGCGGCCATCACCACGACGAGGGTGAAGACGAGGCCGAGCCAGCCGGTCAGGCTCGAGTGGTCGACGCCGAGCTTGCTGAGCACGAGCGCGCTCATCATCGTGCCGAGCATGAAGAGGTCGCCGTGGGCGAAGTTGATCAGCTCGATGATGCCGTACACCAGGGTGTAGCCCAGGGCGATCAGTGCGTAGAGGGTGCCGTTCTCCAGCCCGTCGAGCGCTGCCGAGAAGAACTGGCTCGGCGACTTGATGAACTTCGTCAGCATCCAGTAGGCGACGAGCGCCAGCATCAGGTAGCCGAGGTACTTCTGGAGGAACGCTGACGGCGACATCTTCCGCCGTCTGGTCACCCTCGCCCGAGCCACCAAGGTTCCAGCCATGGCCACCTTCCTACCAGCGCAGCGAGGTGCTCGGGGGACGATCAAGAAGTTCGACGAGTTGCGCCAGATGCACTGGAGCGGGGACGCAACGCGTGCGTCACGTCCCCGCTCCAGCTGCTAGCCGTGCATGTGGTGCCCGATCAGCAAGAGGTGCTCTGTGCGTCGGTCAGGAAACCGGCCACGCCTTGAGGAAGCCCTCCTGGTTGTTCATGAGCTGCAGGATCGAGATGTCCTTGGCGTTCACGTCGCCGGTCTTCGGGTCGATGATCAGCTCCTTGCCGAGCACCGAGTCGGTCGCGGAGATCGTGATCCCTGCGCCGCCGAACACCTGCTTGAGAACACCTGCACGGGTCCCGTCCGAGCCAGCGATGGCCTTGACGATGACCTGGACCGCGGCCACACCGTACAGGGCGTAGTCGGTCGTGGGGTCGGATCCGTACTTTGCCTTGTAGGCGGTGAGCAGCTTGGCGCCCGCGCCTCCGCCGGCCACCAGCTGAGAGGTCGACAGACCCGCGAACGACAGGTACATGCCCTGACCCTCGGCGAGCTTGTCCAGGTCCGGGTAGCCGGTGAAGCCGTCCGGGCCGATCAGCTTGACTGCCGTGTTGTCACCAAGGACGGCGACCTTGTCCTTGACGAGCTGGCCACCGTTGTTGTCGAAGATGCCCGCGATGTAGATGCAGTCGGGGCCCAGCGCCTTGATGCTCGTGAACAGCGCCTTGTAGTTCGGCTGCTTGGCGTCCCAGGCCTGGTTGCCGAGGATCGTGATGCCCTGCTTGGTGGCCTCGTCCTGGAACGCCTTGCCGACGCCCTGGCCGTAGGTCTCGTTGTCGTTGAGGATGTAGCACTTCTTGACGCCCAGGTCCTTGGCCGCGAACTGCGCAGCCGCCGAGCCCTGGTAGTCGTCGGTAGTGATGACACGTGCGTAGTTGCGCGTGCCCTTGGGGTAGTACTTGTCCGGCTCTCCCGGGTCCCAGGACTTCGTCAGACCCGGGTTGGTGTTCGCGTGCGACACCATGAGCATGCCGCCCCCGGGCGCCTGTTCGAGGACAGGGACCTCGATCTTGGCGCAGCCCGAGTTGTAGGTGCCCATGACGGCGACCTCGTTCGCGTTGGCCACGTGGGCCTGCGCGTTGGCCGCGCACGCACCCGCGTCCCACTTGCCGGCTGCAGCGGTCGAGTCGTCGTAGTTCTTCAGCACGAGCGTGTAGGGCCCGGCCTTGTAGTGGATCGAGTCGAGGTAGAGCTTGATCGCGTTGATCGTCGACTCCGAGGCGCTCTTGGAAGCACCCTGGAGGGGAAGGTCGGTCGAGATGACCAGTGTCTTGCCTGTGCCGCCGGTGCTGCCTGTGCCGGTGCTCGACGTGCTGGCGCATGCAGCGGCGAGGAGCGCAACGCCGGTCAGGGCGGCTGCGAGCTTGATCGGCTTCGCCATCGTGTCCCTCTCATCAGTTTCCGGCCCGCGCAGCAACTGCCACGCAAGCGCTGGACCTGCGGGAGTATGCCACGGGCACGAAACGTCAATGTTGAATCCCTGGCCCGCTGCGATAACGACTTGAACACGTCCGCTTCGGGGCGGCGAGCCGCGTTGCGCAGGGCGCTACGTTGCTGCTTTCAGCCCGCTGCGGAGACCGTCCCGGTGACGAAGTCGATGCCGGTCGACGGGTAGGTACCGGCCGTCCCGAAGCGAAAGATCCCGATGGTTCCCCGCGTGGGACTCCCGTTGGCCGCGATCGGGAGCGGGCCGCTCGCGCCCTGGTAGGCGATCGTACGGCCGGCGGTCACCAGCGCGAGGCAGGCCGGATAGCCCGTGCAGGGGGTGGGCCCGGATCCCACCTGGCTCAGCTGGGTGGCGATGGCCTTCCCAGTCGTCGACCCCGCGGCGTCGGCTGCAAGCGCGATCATCATCACCGCGTCGTACGCCTGTGCGGCGTACCCGAAGTCCGTCAGGTCCGGGCTCTGGGCCGTGAGAGCTGCCAGAAATGCGGGGTTCGTTGCTGCCCCGGCCCGAACACCTTCGACCCCGTTCATGGCAGCAGGTGGCAGCCCTTGGGCGAGCACGTTCGACAGGTCCAGGTCGGTCAGGTAGAGCGGAAGGGTCGCCGGGCCCACCCCGGCAGTGATCAGCTGCGCGATGATCGCGCGGGCCTCCCCGCCACCGACGAGCACGAGCGCGTCAGGCGCGGCAGCAGCGACCTGGGCGACCTCTGCGCTGAAATCGGGCGCCTGTCCGTCGTACTCGATAGAGGCCGCCACGGTGCTGCCCGAGGCCGCGATGTCGGCCACCAGGTCGGCGGCCAGCCCTGCCCCGTACACGTCACGCGCGTGCAGCACCGCGACCGAGGTGTGGCCGGACTCCTTGAGGAGGTCGGCGAGCACCTTCGCCTGCAGGGTGTCCGGTGGGA
>JANYIP010000135.1 GCA_025361995.1 Streptomycetales bacterium
GCCCGCGCGTGCGGCTGCGTCAAGGAACTCCACGCTGGCCAGCGCGATGGCCTCCTCGCTGGTGTCGGCCTCCACGATGAGCTGCGCTCCGTACGTCGACGTACCGATGCCGGACGCGATCCCGCCGCTCGCCGCGACGGCGTCGGCGAGCTCGACGACCTCCTCGCGCTCCACCGGCCGGTCACCTTCGGCCACGACAGCCACGCTCCACATCATCGCTGGTGCTCCTAGCTCAGCTCGGGGAGCAGCATGGCGAACTCCTCCAGGCTGCGCAGGTCGTGTCCGGACAGCATCAGGTCCACGTGCGGGTGGGCGACCATCATGCCCAGGGTGCTCGGCTGCCAGCCCACCGCGTCGCCCTTGTGCGGGTTCATCCACACCGTGCGATGGCTCAGCCGGGACAGGCGCTCCATGGCACTGGCGAGCACCGCCGGGTCGCCGCGGTCGAGCCCGTCCGAGCAGATCACCACGATGCCCCCACGGCCCATGCCGCGTCGCCCCCAGTCGCGGACGAACGCGGCCAGGCTGTCACCGATCCGCGTCCCGCCCTCCCAGTCGAACACCGCCTTGGCGGCCCGGTCCAGGGCGTCGTCGGCGCGGCGGTGCTCGAGCTCTCGGGTGATCCGGGTCAGACGGGTGCCGAAGCAGAACACCTCGACCTTGCCGGCCGCCCGCTTCGTCGAGTACGCGAACTGCAGCAGGTTGCGCGAGTAGTCGGCCATCGAGCCGGACACGTCGAGGATGAGGATCAGCGGGCGCAGCCGCAGCCGGCGACGTCGCCAGAACAGCTCGGCCGGCTCGCCGTGCAGACGCATCGTCTCGCGTACGGTCCGGCGCATGTCCGGGACGCGTCCCGCACGAGCGCCGACCGTCCGTCGACTCCGCCGGCGCGGCGGGGTCAGCCGGATCCGCCTCATGATCCGCTGCAGAGCAGCCAGCTCTTCGGGCGTGCACCGGGAGAACGACTTGCTCTTCAGGGCCGCGGCATCGGACGCCATCAGGCCCAGCCGCGCGGCGTCGTCCTGCTGGCTCTGGTCGGGCTCCGTCTCGGGGACGGTCAGCAGTGCCTGCGTCCGCTCGCGCTGGCGGACGGTCAGCTGGAAGGTCTCGGGCAGCTCGGCGCCCTGGTCGAGGAAGAACTGCCGGAAGACGCGGTCGTACACGGGGATCTGGTCGTGCCGCGTCACCATCGTCGTCTGCCCCACCCAGTAGAGGTCGAGCAGGTCGGTCGGGTCCAGCGGAGCCATCGCCGTGCAGTACGTGAGGGCATCCCCGGGACCCACAGCCAGTCCGGCCGCCCGCAGCTCGCGGGCGAAGTCGATGAGGACGCCGACGAAGGGCTGCTCCGTAGCCTCCGCCTGGTCAGGCACTGGAGGTGATCTCGTCCAGGTTGTCGCGGACCAGATCCAGGTCGTCGCGCTCCTTGATGACCGCCCCGAGAGTGTCCTCGATCGTCCGGGCGTCCAGCTCGGACTCGCCCAGGACGTCGAGGGTCCTGACCCAGTCGATCGTCTCGGCGACGCCAGGGGGCTTGGCGAGGTCGAGTTCGCGGAGCCTGTGTACAGCAGCGACCACCTTGCCGGCCAGCGTCTGCGACACTCCCGGCGCGCGTACGAGGACGATCTCGAGCTCTCGCTCCGCGCTCGGGTAGTCGACCCAGTGGTAGAGGCAGCGGCGCTTGAGCGCGTCGTGGAGCTCACGGGTCCGGTTGGAGGTCAGCACGACGATCGGCGGGGTCTCGGCCTTGATCGTGCCGATCTCGGGGATGCTGATCTGGAAGTCGGAGAGCACCTCGAGCAGGAACGCTTCGAACTCGTCGTCCGCGCGGTCCACCTCGTCGATCAGGAGGACGGCGCGGTCGCCGGCGCGGACCGCCTCCAGCAGCGGCCGCTCGAGCAGGAACTTGGGACCGAAGAGCTGGTCGACGGCCACGTCCTCGTCGAGGTGGCGCTCCGACATCGCCCGGATCTGCAGCATCTGTCGCGCGTAGTCCCACTCGTACAGCGCCTGGTTGGTGTCGATGCCCTCGTAGCACTGCAGCCGGATCAGCTTGCGGCAGAAGACCGACGCCAGCACCTTGGCGACCTCGGTCTTGCCGACGCCCACCTCGCCCTCGAGCAACATCGGACGGTTC
>JANYIP010000179.1 GCA_025361995.1 Streptomycetales bacterium
TCCACCGGCCGGCGGCGGAGACAGTGAGCCCGTGGGCCTTGGCCCACCCGACGACGGAGTCACGAGCAGCCAGCGCCGGCGCCGCGGCTGTGAGGGTGGCCATCCGCTGGGCCCGCGACAGGCCGCTGTGAGTCACAGCGAGCCGCGCGACGACGCGGTCCGAGCCGGCCGGCGGGGTCAGCTCTATCACCGCGCCGACGACTGAGCCGGCAGCGCTTGTCGTGGGGGTTGCGGCGCCGGCGGTGCCGGCGGTGCCGACGATGCCGACTGTGGCGGCCAGCAGCGTCATCGCCAGCGCCGACATGGCGACGAGCGGGATCGCGTGCAGGCGGGAGCCTGCAGAGCGTACTGATGGCACGAAGGGCCCCCGGGACTAAAAGAGACTGAAGAGACTGACCAGTTGAGCGATGCTAGCGACGAGCGTGCGAGTGCCCGGGCCGCAGCGAGGTGGACTCGCCGAGGCGATTAGTCACTGTCAGAGAATGACTCATGACGAAGAGTAGTCGCTAGGGCCATCCGGTGTGGATTTGCGGCCCGCAAGTCGGCCCTTCCTGATGCCGATACAACAGCGGTGAACCTTGACGAGATGCCGACCTGGGCCGACCCGGTTGCCGCCCCCTTCCGCCGTGACCCGGCCTTCTGGCGGGCTGTCTTCGCCAGCGCCGACTCAGCTGTGCTCATCGTGGCCGCCGGTGCAGCCTCAGCGCTGATCGCGCGGCTGGGTGGCGGAACGCTGCTCGCGACCGCGCCGTTCCTCGTCCCGCTGGCATTCGTCGTCTGGGCGGTCGTCTCGAGCTACCGCTCGTCGCGGGCGAGCCGGGTGTGGTTCCGGCGCCAAGGCGCCGACGGGCGCGCCACGTGGCGGGACTCCGAGCGGCGCGCCGTCGCCAGCGTGTTCCTGCACGCCCTGCTGCGCAACCGGCTCCAGCACCCCTGACGCGCGCCGCGCCGCCACCGCGACGACCGCGACCAGGGCGAGGCCGTAGCCGACCTGCTGGAGCAGCCCGCCGCTCCAGCCGATCCACCCACCGAGGTACGGCAGATAGCCGGCGGCCGCCACGGCGAGCCACTCGGGTCGACCGGCAGGGACGACGAGGGCAACCAGCAGCAGGGCGTACCAGGGGTAGGTCGGTGTGGTGATTAGCAGGGCCGTACCGGCGAGGATGACCGCCCCGCGCCAGGGCTGATCGGGGTCACCTCGACGCAGGACCAGGGCCGCGGTGACGAGGCCGACCACTGCGGCTGCGTACGGCGCCCAGCTCTGCGGCATGACCACTCGCAGCAGAGCGAAGCGGTCGCCGCTGTCGTACCCCTCTTCCCCCAGGTAGCCAGGCAGGTAGCCGATCACGGAGCGGCCGACACCGATCACGTGCGGGACGTACGTGGCGACCAGCACCGATCCCGCTGAGGCCAGCACTACCCACGGTCGGCGACGCAGAACTGCGGGGAGCACGAGACCGGGGACGAGCTTGACCCCGATCGCCGCCCCCAGCAGGAGACCACCCAGGACGCTGCGCCTCCTGACCAGCAGCGCGATCGCTCCCACGGTCAGCACGGCGGCGAGGCCGTCGAGGTGCCCGTTGTTTCCGGACTCGAGCACCACCAGCGGGCACCAGGCCCACCACGCAGCGGCACGCGGATCGCGGCCGGCCGAGCGGAGCACGGCGACCAGGACGAAGGTTCCGGCCACTGCGACCACGGCGGCCGCCACCTGGTACGACCGGATCCCCCAGGAATCTGGCCCGAGCAGGTCCACGAGCCGGAACCAGAGCTGCCCGACCGGGGGGTAGATCGTCGTCACGTCGGGCCGGTTGATCAGCGGTGGCTGCCCGGCGGGGAACAGCCAGGGCACCCGCAGACCGGCCAGCTGCGGCGCAGCCGGCGGGTAGGCGTACGGGTCGATGCCGTGGTTGCCGACCCTTCCGTCCCACGCGTAGCGGTAGACGTCCGACGACGTCCGCGGAGGCCAGCAGACGGCCACCGCTTGCAGGGCCACGCCGACGCCGACGATGAGACGGAGCCCGAGATCCGCCGGCAGCCGGCGAACCAGCACTGATGCACAGGCGAAGAGCGCCCAGCACGCCGCGACGAGCCAGAGGACGGCTGCCGGATGCACGTCCCGCGTCCCCGTCCCGAGGGTGACCGCGGTGAGCCCGACGAGAGCAACCGCCGGGGCGGCCGCCCACGCGGCGCGTCGGTCGGTCACCGAGACAGCGCCGGTACCGGCACCGGGGTCAGTGCCGCCGCACAGGCAGCAAACCTGCTGCCCGGAACGAGCCCCGCGACGGCCGCGACGTCGGCCGCGGTGTCGACATCGCGCAGCTGCGGCAGGTCGGCCACCCGTAGACCGGAAGCCACCAACCGGTCGCGCTGCCGGGCCCCGGTTTCGTCGGTGGACATCGGTACGCCGAGAAGCAGCCGCGGATCGGGTGCGGCGGCGAAGCCGAGGGCCCAGAAGCCGCCGTCGCTGGCCGGTCCGAACCATGCGTCGACGCCCGTCCAGTCGACCTCGAGCAGCGCAGCCGTGACTTGCGGGGTGTCCATACCGATCAGCAGGGTCGGCCCTACCCCGAGGCTGAACGCGTGGGCGAGCCGCTCGTCCAGCCCAGCGCCCTGCTGCTCGACGAGCCCGAAGCCTGGCCGCCGCCATCCCTGTGGCGGCCCGTCCAGGACCAGCACCCGGCGCCGGGCCCGCGCCGCCGCGACAGCGTCGAGAGTGTCCGCCAGCGCCGCCGACGCGAGGTCCGCTGCCTGCTGCGGGGAGTACGCGGGCGTCAGCCTGGTCTTCACACGGCCAGCCCGAGGGGTCTTGGCCAGGACCAGCAAGGTGGTGCCGGCCGTGCGCCGTGGCGATCGACTCATCGAGCGAGGACCCGGCTCATGTCCTGGACGGCTTGCGCCGTTCCGCGCCACGTCCCGGTGACCTTCGACCGACCTGTACGCGGCAGGTAGTCGACGTCCACACCGGCCACCACCCAGCCGGCATCGGCCGCACGCAGCACCGTCTCGAGGGGGTAGCCGCTGCGTCGGTCCAGGATTGCCAGGGCGAGCAGATCCTCTCGGCGGGCAGCGCGCATCGGGCCCACGTCGCGCAGCGGCACGCCCGTCCGCCGCCGGATCCGCCGGGCGAGCTCGAGGTTGCCGACCCGCGCGTGCACTGGCCAGGCCCGGAAGGTGGTGGGGCGCCCGCGGCCC
>JANYIP010000188.1 GCA_025361995.1 Streptomycetales bacterium
CTCGGCGAGACGATCGCCGTACTCCTCATCATCTCGCCGGCTTTCGACCTCAAGTTCAAGCCGCTCGAGGTGGGGACCGAGACGACGTCTGCGCTGATCGCGGGACGCTTCGGTGAGGCCACCTCCTCCCAGCTCTCGGCCCTGCTCACCGCGGGGTTCGTCCTCTTCGTCATCACGCTCGGCGTGAACACCGTCGCAGCGATCTTCGTCGGTCGCAGCCGTAGCGGCGCCGGAACCGAGATCTGAGGCCGGCGATGACCCTGCAGATCGAGTCCGCGTCGCCGGAGATCGAGATCATCGAGGACGACGACGAGGACTACCCCCGTCTGATGCATGTACGGACGGTCGACGAGATCACGTCGTTGGTAGGGTCCGTCGCCGCGTCGCTAGCCGTTGTGTGGTTGATCTATGAGCGGCTGCTCCCGCTGTCCGGGTCGCTCGGGTTCCTCGTCTGCTGGTACGCCGCGTTTCTGGCCATCTATGCGGGGGTGACCGCCCTCGGGAACCCGCGGACGGTCATCGTCGACCGTCTCGCCTCTGCGGCGATCCACGGAGCGGCCGGGGTGGTCCTGGCGGCGCTCGTCTCTACTGTCGGCTACACGCTGTGGCAGGGGCTGCCGGCGGTTCTTCACTGGCACTTCTTCTCCACAGACATGGCGGGCGTCGGCCCCAACGACCCGCTGAACCGAGGCGGGGTGCTGCACGCGATCCTCGGTTCGGTCATCGAGGTCGGGATCGCTGTCGCCATCTCCTTGCCGCTGGGCATCGGGACGGCGGTCTACCTCACCGAGGTCGGCGGTCGGATGTCGAGCACGGTCCGCACCGTCATCGAGGCGATGACGGCGGTGCCCGACATCTTGGCTGGCCTGTTCATCTACACGACCTTGATCGTTGCGTTGGGGTTCGCGCGAACCGGGTTTGCCGCTGCTCTGGCGATCTCGGTCACCATGCTTCCGATCATCGCCCGCTCAGCCGAGGTCGTCCTTCGCGTGGTGCCCAGCGGCCTGCGCGAAGCAGGGCTCGCCTTGGGTGCATCGCGCTGGCAGACCGTGCGGCGGATCGTGCTGCCGACCGCGCGCCCGGGCCTGGCCACCGCCGTGATCCTCGGCGTCGCCCGCGGCGTGGGGGAGACAGCACCGGTCCTGATCACCTCGGGAGCATCGACGTTCCTGAACGCCAACCCCTTCACCGACCCGATGAACTCGCTGCCGCTGTTCATCTTCTCGGCAGTGCGCAGCGGCCAGCCGCTCAACATCACCCGCGGCTTCGGCGCCGCCACGCTCCTGCTCCTCATCGTCGTGGTGCTCTTCGCCGTGACGCGCTTCTTGGCCCGCCAACGGATAGGTCGACGATGAACTCCCGGTCAGCCATCGCCACCAGTCGTACGCCGCTGCGCAGCTCTCGTCGGGCATGGCGGGCGATCGCGCTGCTCGTCGGCGCGCTCTCGCTGATGCTGGCCGGCACCGGCTCGGCGGGGGCGACGGACGTCCACGCCCTCATCGAGGGCTCGGGCTCGAGCTGGAGCTCGAACGCGGTCAACCAGTGGATCGCGGACGTGCAGAACAGCGGCCTGCGGGTCGTGTACACCGCGAGCGGCTCGGCCATCGGTCGCAAGGACTTCGCCTTCAAGACCACCGACTTCGCGGTCAGCGACATCGGCTACCAAGGCGTCGACCCGATCACCCACGACACCGACTCCTCGGGCGGGCGGGCCTTCGCGTACCTGCCGATCGTGGCCGGCGGAACTGCGTTCCCGTACCAGGTCCGAGTGGCCGGCCAGCTGAGACGGAACATCCGGCTCTCGGGCACCACGATCGCGAAGATCTTCACCAACCAGATCACCAACTGGGACGACAAGGCGATCACCGCGGACAACAACGGCTCGGTCCTCCCGTCGCTGACGATCATCCCCGTCGTCCACTCCGAGGGCTCCGGCTCGACTGCGCAGTTCACCCGCTACCTGGACACCGAGTTCCCGTCCATCTGGCGTCCCTTCCAGGGGCAAGCTGGACTGACGGAGTACTACCCGCGCAAGGGCCAGATGATCTCGCAGAGCGGTTCCGACGGTGTCATGAACTTCGTCGCCTCGAGCGCGGGCAACGGGGCCATCGGGTACGACGAGTACTCGTACGCGCTGGGCAAGAACTACCCGGTCGTGAAGGTGCTCAACAAGGCCGGCTACTTCACCCTGCCCAACCAGTACAACGTTGCGGTCGCCCTGACCAAGGCCATCATCAACGAGGACAAGACCTCGCCGAACTACCTCCTGCAGAACCTGGACAACGTGTACGCCGACGCCGACGTCCGTACGTACCCGCTCTCGTCCTACTCGTACATGATCATCCCCACCGCTTCGAGCGACTCGCGGATGACCACGGCCAAGCGGCAGACGCTGTCGGACTTCCTCTTCTACTCCGTCTGTCAGGGACAGGCGGAGATGGGTCCGATCGGCTACTCGCCGCTCCCCGTGAACCTGGTGCAGGCCAGCTTCAGCCAGGTGGCCAAGCTGAAGACTGCAGACCCGGGGGTCGACCTGACCAAGCGTGACGTGACCACTTGCCACAACCCGACCTTCGTGGCCGGGCAGCCGACTCGGAACTACCTGGCCGAGATCGCGCCCAAGCCACCGGCGTGCGACAAGACCGGCGCCGGCCCGTGTACCGGGTCAGGCAACGACGGGACCCACGGAACGGGCGGCGGCGGCAGTGCGTCTCCGACTCCGAGTGCCACCTCCAGCGCCTCTCCCGGCACGACCCCGGGGTCGAGCATCGACCCGGGAACCGGACAAGTGGTGTCGGCCGCTGACCCCAACGCCGGCGGCGGTGGCGACGCGGTAGCCGTGCCGAGCGAGCTGGCGGTCTCGACGTCGAGCTCGGTCGCCCCGGTACTCGCCCCGCTGGCGGTCCTGGTCCTTCTCCTGGTCCTGGTGCTGCCCCCGTGGCTCTCCAGGCGCCTGGCCGCTCGCCCGAAGGAGGGCGCGTGACGCCGACGTCTCGTCTGGCCACCCCACGACGGCTGGCGGTCGTCGTTGTCATGGGCCTGCTGCTCGGAGCGGTCGCGGCGTTCCTCCCACAGCAGGCTTCCCAGGCTTCGGTCCGTTCCGCAACGTCGTTCAGCGCGACCAAGACGGTGACCCGAGTGCACCTGACTGGTGGGGTCGACGAGCCGGTCGACTCGCGGAACGTCACGTTGAACGTGG
>JANYIP010000206.1 GCA_025361995.1 Streptomycetales bacterium
CCTGGTCTTCAGCGACTACATGCGCGGGGCCGTCCGGCTCGCGGCGATCATGCAGACCCCGGTGACGTACGTGTGGACCCACGACTCGATCGGGCTCGGCGAGGACGGCCCGACCCACCAGCCGGTCGAGCACCTGGCCGCGCTACGGGCGATCCCGGGGCTCTCCATCGTGCGTCCCGCCGACGCCAACGAGACGTCCGCCGCCTGGCGCACGATCCTGGAGCGGCGCGAGCCGGTCGGGCTGATCCTGACCCGGCAGAACGTGCCGACCGTCGACCGCACCGTCTTCGGGTCCACCGACGGCGTGGCCCGCGGCGGGTACGTGCTGGCGGAGGCGACCGGCGGGTCGCCCCAGGTGATCCTCATCGGCACCGGCTCGGAGGTCCAGCTGGCCGTCGCGGCCCGCGAAGCGCTCGAGGCCGACGGCATCCCCACCCGGGTCGTGAGCATGCCCTGCATCGAGTGGTTCGACCAGCAGGACGCCGACTACCGGGCAGCCGTGCTGCCCGCTGCCGTCCGCGCCCGGGTCTCGGTCGAGGCGGCCGTGGCCCTGTCCTGGTACCGGTTCGTGGGCGATGCCGGCCGCTGCGTGAGCCTCGAGCACTTCGGTGCCTCAGCCGCGGCGGAGATGCTCTACCGCGAGTTCGGGATCACCACCGAGGCCGTGGTGGCTGCCGCCCGTGAGAGCCTTCAGGCGACTGGCTCGCTCGGCTAGCCGGGATGCGAAAGAGTGGGAACTGATGAGCAGGAACGCCCCGTCCGAAGGGAGTCGCGAGACATGACCGATCCGCTGCGCGCACTGGCATCGGAAGGGGTGTCGATCTGGCTCGACGACCTCAGCCGGCACCGACTCAGCTCCGGCGGCCTGGCCGCCCTCGTCTCCCGCGGCGTCGTCGGGGTGACCACCAACCCTTCGATCTTCGAGGCGGCGCTGCGCTCGGGCGCCGACTACGCCACTCAGGTCCACGACCTCGCCGCGCGCGGGGTCGACGTCGAAGAGGCGATCCGGATGATCACCACCTACGACGTCCGGTGGGCCTGCGACGTGCTGCGTCCCGCCTACGACGCCTCGGCGGGCGTGGACGGCCGGGTCTCGATCGAGGTCGACCCGCGCAAGGCACACGACACCGAGGCGACGGTCGCCGAGGCCCGAGGGCTGTGGTGGCTGGTCGACCGGCCCAACGCGTACATCAAGATCCCGGCCATGATCGAGGGCCTGCCCGCGATCACCCGGGTGCTGGCCGACGGGATCAGCGTGAACGTGACGCTCATCTTCAGCCTGGACCGCTACCGAGCCGTGATGGACGCGTTCCTGGCCGGCCTCGAGCAGGCCGCGGCCAACGGGCACGACCTGTCCAAGATCACCTCGGTCGCGTCCTTCTTCGTCAGCCGGGTGGACACTGAGACCGACGCCAGACTGGACAAGATCGGCACCCCCGAGGCGCTCGCCCTCAAGGGAACCGCCGCGATCGCCAACGCCCGGCTCGCCTACCAGGCGTACGAGGGTGTGCTCGCGACGCCGCGCTGGCAGGCGCTAGCCGCCCAGGGCGCGCACCCGCAGAAGCCCCTGTGGGCCTCCACCGGCGTCAAGAACCCCGACTACGACGACACCCGGTACGTCGTCGACCTCGTTGCCCCGGACACCGTCAACACGATGCCCGAGAAGACGATGGACGCGGTGGCTGACCACGGAGTCGTCAGCGGCGACACCATCCGTCCCTACTACGAGCAGGCGCAGGCGATCTTTGCCCAGCTGGCCGCCGTGGGGATCGACCTCGCCGACGTCGTCAAGGTGCTCGAGGACGAGGGCGTGCAGAAGTTCGAGGCGGCCTGGGTCGACTTGCTCGAGTCCTTGAAGTCCGCCCTCGACGCGGCACGCCCGGGAGCCTGATCGTGCCTGCGAGCACCCCCAGCACTGCAGTCAACCCGCTGCGCGACCCCCGTGACCGGCGGCTCCCGCGGGTCGCCGGTCCGTGCGGAATGGTCATCTTTGGCGTCACCGGTGACCTGGCCCGCAAGAAGCTGATGCCCGCGATCTACGACCTCGCCAACCGCGGGCTGCTCCCGCCCGGCTTCGCGCTGGTCGGCTTCGCCCGTCGCGACTGGGCCGACCAGGACTTCATGCAGGTCGTGCACGACTCGGTCAAGGAGCACTCCCGGACCGAGTTCCGCGAGGACGTCTGGGCCAACCTCGCCGAGGGCCTGCGCTTCGTCCCTGGTGACTTCAGCGACGACGCGGCGTTCGACCAGCTGCGGGCGACCATCGACGACCTCGACAAGACCCGCGGGACCGGCGGCAACCACGCGTTCTACCTGTCGGTGCCGCCGAAGTTCTTCCCCGACGTCGTCCGGCAGCTCAAGGAGCACGGCCTGGCCGAGGGCCCCGAGGGCTCCTGGCGCAGGGTCGTGATCGAGAAGCCGTTCGGCCACGACCTGGCCAGCGCGCAGGAGCTGAACCGGGTGGTTGGCGACGTCTTCGACTCCGGCTCGGTCTTCCGCATCGACCACTACCTCGGCAAGGAGACGGTCCAGAACATCTTGGCGCTGCGGTTCG
>JANYIP010000214.1 GCA_025361995.1 Streptomycetales bacterium
AGTCGATCTTGAGAGATCACTGCTCCGTACGGCGTGTCGCGGTACATCTCTCAAGATCGACGCGGGAGAGGGCGCCCGACGTCAGTGCGCGTGGAGGGTTTGGCCGGAGGAGTTGGGGACCAGCGGGTGGCCGGAGTAGCCGTGCGCGAAGAGGGTCTCGAGCCGGTACACCGTCGACTCCATCGGCGCGATAGGTCCCGGCACCCACGTCGGTGACGCCAGCCCTCGCTGCACCGACTCGCAGGCGCCCCAGTCCTGCTTGTTGGTGATGTCCCAGAAGTCGACCGCGTACGACGGGTCGAAACCGGGCTGCTCGGCAGCGGCCTTCGGGAACGCCCAGGTGCACTCGATCCGGGTCGTCGTCGGCGACAGCGGCGTCAGCTTGTGCGACATCACGTAGTCCGGGTGCACGCTGATCAGCAGGTTCGGGAAGACGTCGACATAGCCGACGGTGGTGGCGGCCGCCGGGTCCAGCCCGTCGATCATCAGGCCTTCGCTGGAGCCGTCGAGCGACATCGTCTGGCCGCCCTCCATCAGCTCCATCCAGCCGCCGACCCACGCACCGGCGCCGTCGTAGTCGCCCCCGCTGTCGGGCGGGCTGACGGCGCAGAGCTCGGGGTGGATCGTCGGGCAGTGGTAGCACTCGTTGTAGTTCTCCGAGAGCACCTTCCAGTTCGAGTCGACGACGTACTCGTGCCGGGCGAGGGTGACCAGCGACCCGATGCCGTACGGCGCGATGATCTCGCCGAGGGCACCGAGCTGGTCCTCCAGCGGGCCGGCGTCGCCCGAGGCGTTGATGAAGACGTACCCGTGCCACTCCTGCGCGGACACGCCCATCAGCGGGAACTCGGTCGCGTCGAAGGACTTCACGTCGCGGAAGTTCGGGGCGGCGATCAGCCGGCCGTCCAGCCCGTACGTCCAGGCGTGGTACGGGCAGACGATGGCGCGGTTGCGCGCAGCGGGACCCTCGCAGGGCAGCAGCTCGTGGGCACGGTGGCGGCAGGCGTTGGCGAACGCGCGCAGCACGCCGTCCTCGCCGCGGACCAGCAGCACGCTGTCCGGCCCGACGTTGACCGCGCGCTGGTCGCCGGCGGCCAGCAGCTCCTCGCTGCGGGCCACGCAGACCCAGCGGCGGCGCAGGAAGTGCTCCTGCTCCCAGTCGAAGACGGCCTGATCGGTGTACGCCTGACGCGGCAGCAGCCGGCTCTCCCCGAAGGGGAGCAGGACCTTGGAGAGCGCGGCCGGGTCAAGTGGTGCATGAGGGGCAGCGGGCGCGAGCGGGGAGGGCGACGAGCTGGTCGCGGACATTCGGGCTCCTGTCTGAACGTACAGTCAGGCTACTGGTCTGCGAGTGCTCCCGTCCACCTCGTCACGGTCGGGCTAGTCACGGTCGGGGCGCAGCGGCGCAAGGACGTCGTGCAGCTGGTCGAAGACGGCCGGCCCCGCCGCGATCACCTGGTCCCGGGACGGCTCCGCTCCGAAGAGCCCCGCCACCCGGGCGCCGGCCTCGCGCGCGACGAGGCCGCCGGCCGCGAGGTCCCACGGCGCCAGCCCTCGCTCGAAGTAGCCGTCGAACCGCCCGCAGGCCACGAAGCACAGGTCCACCGCGGCAGCCCCCACCCGGCGTACGTCACGGACGACCGGCAGCACCTGCGCGATGATCGCGCCCTGCCGCGCCCGGCGCCGCGAGTCGTAGCCGAACCCGGTGCCCACCAACGACTGGGCCAGCGACGAGGGCGACGACACGGCGATCGAGGTGCCGTTGCGGGTCGCACCGCCCCCGCGCACGGCGGCGAAGACCTCCGCGTACGTCGGGACGGCCACCACCCCGACCACAACCTCGCCGGCCACCTCGGCTGCCACGCTGACCGCCCAGCCCGGCAGCCCGTAGAGGTAGTTGACCGTGCCGTCGATCGGGTCGAGCACCCAGCGCACCCCGCTGGTCCCGTCGCGCGCGGCCCCCTCCTCGCCCAGGAACCCGTCGTCCGGCCGGCTCGCGCTGATGCGCTCGAGCAGCAGCCGCTCGGCCTTGGTGTCCATCACGGTGACGACGTCGGTCGGGGTCGTCTTGGTCCCGAACCCGAGATGGGCGGGCCGCTCGTCCACGAGCATCCGGCCGGTCTCGGTTGCGACGTCCAGTGCCAGCGCCATCAGCTCAGCCGTCAGGAGCTCAGTCACCTCGCTCGGCCCAGTCACCTCGCTCCGCCCAGTCGCCTCGGTCGCCCAGTCGCCTCGGTCGCCATCAGTCGCTGCCGGCGACGGCCGGTCGCGGGCCGCGCGGGTTCGGGCAGCACCCAGCCAGGCACACGTCCCGCCACGGCCCCAGCGGACTCAGGGCTCTCCCGCCCGCTGCGAATCCAGCGCCGACCGCGCACCGCTCCCGGGCGAGCTCGGCGATCATCGCCACGAACCGGGGATCCGTGCCCGGGGTCGCCGCCCGGGTCATCGGCAGCCCGAGGCCGTCCGCCGTCTCGCGGGCCAGCACGTCGAGGTCGTACACCACCTCCATGTGGTCCGAGACGAAGCCGATCGGGACCAGGACGACCGCGGGCACGCCCTCGACCGAGAGCTGCTCCAGGTGCTCGGACACGTCCGGCTCCAGCCACGGCTGGCTCGGCAGCCCGGACCGGGACTGGAACACCAGGTCCCACTCGCGGATCACGCCGGTCTCGGCCGCGACCCGGTCCGCGACGAGCTGGGCGGTGGCCCGGTGCTGCGCGACGTACGCGCCGCCCGGAGCGTCCAGCAGCCCGCTCTCATCGGCCTGCGCGGTGGGGATCGAGTGGGTGGTGAAGACCAGCCGCGCACCCTGCGCGACCCCCGGCGGCAGCTCGGAGAGCGCCTCGATCGTGGTGTCGACGAACGGTTCGACGAACCCCGGGTGGTCGAAGTACTGCCGCACCTTGTCGATCACCAGCGTGTCGGCCGCGGCGTCATACAGGTTCTCGCGGTACTGCCGGCACCCCGAGTACGACGAGTACGCCGCCGTCACCACTGCCAGCACCCGGCGGACCCCGTCCGCCCGCATCTGGGGCAGCACGTCCACCAAGTACGGGTCCCAGTTGCGGTTGCCCCAGTAGACAGGCAGGTCCGGGCCGGTCGCGGCGAGCTCGGCCCGCAACGCAGCCAGCAGCGCCGCGTTCTGCGCGTTGATCGGGCTGACGCCACCGAAGAGCTGGTAGTGCGCTCCCACCTCGACCAGCCGCTCCCGCGGGATGCCCCGCCCGCGCGTCACGTTCTCCAGGAACGGCAACACCTCGTCGGGACCCTGCGGTCCACCGAACGAGACCAGCAGGACGGCGTCATAGGGGGTCACTCCCCCATTGTCCCGCTAGGTTCGGCGGCGTGCAGAACCCGTACCCCGCGCTGCTGCGGATCCCCGGCGGGCCTGCGTTCTCGGCCGCGGCCTTCGTGGCCCGGCTGCCGATCTCGATGCTCGGCATCGCCATCGTCCTGCTGGTGTCGTCGACCACCCACCGGTACGGGCTGGCCGGCGCGGTCTCGGCCACCTTCGCGATCTCGGGTGCGCTGATCCAGCCCAGGCTGTCCCGGCTCATCGACCGCTACGGCCAGGCCCGAGCCGTGCCGCCGCAGGTCGCAGTGGCCACGGTCGGGATCGTCGCCCTCGTCTGGCTGGCCAGCTCCCATGCGCCCGCCTGGACCCTGTTCCCCGCAGCGGTCGTCGGCGGTGCCGCGTACCCGAACCTGGGTTCGCTGGTCAGGGCCCGCTGGTCGAAGGCCCTGTCCGGGCGCCCGGAGCTGCGGACCGCGTACTCGCTCGAGTCGATCCTCGACGAGCTGATCTTCGTGCTGGGACCACCGTTCGTGACGCTCCTCGCGGCCAGGGTCGGAGCTGCGCCCGCTCTGCTGGTCGCGGTGGCCCTGGTCGTCGTCGGCTCGACCCTCCTACTGGTCCAGCGGGCCACCGAGCCCGATCCGGCCGGCGACCGGCACTCCGACGGCCCGTCGGCGATCTCGCAGCCGGGCATGCGTGTCGTCGCCCTCGTGCTGACCGCGCTCGGCGGGGTCTTCGGCTCGATCGAGGTCGTGACCGTCGCGTACGCCGGGCAGCGGGGCGAGCCGGCGATCGCCGGTCTGCTGCTGGCGCTGTATGCCGGCGGGAGCCTGTGCGCAGGCGTGGTCTTCGGGGCCCGCCGCCCGCGGCTCGCGCCCGACCGTCAGCTGCTGGTCCTTGCGTCGGCGATCCCGTTCACCGTGCTGGCGTTCCCGTTCCTGGGGAACACATCGGCCCTGGCCTTCCTGGCCTTCCTGGCCGGCCTGGTCGTCTCGCCGACCCTGATCACCTCGTTCCAGCTGGTCGAGACGCTGGTCCGGTCCGAGCAGCTCACCGAAGGCCTCAGCTGGGCGACGACGGGCATCATCTTCGGCGTCAGCATCTCGGCTGCCCTGTCCGGACGCCTGGTCGATCTGGTCGGGACCCCGCACGCGTACGCGGTGACCGCCGTCAGCGGCGTTCTCACGGCCGTCGTGGCGATCGGGGGGACCAGTCGGATCCGGCACGCCCTCGCGACCAGGGCCGTGGAGGACCCCGGCTGAGCGGCGACCTGAGCTGCAGACCTAACCGGCCGGGGTCTGGCTCCCGCTGGGGCTGACGCTCGGCGACGGGCTGCCCGACCCGGTGGCGGTCCCCGAGGGCGTGGCGCTGGGTGAGGGCGTCGTGCTGACGCTGCCCGACGAGCTCGGCGTCGGGCTCGTCGATCCGCTCGGCGCTGCACTGCTCGGAAGTGAGCTCGGCCGGGTCGACGGTGTCGGCGGCGTCGGCTCGGTGGACGCGTGGGTACGCCCCGGGATCGGCAGCGTGGTCGACCCCTGGCACCCGATCCCGGCGGCCGTGCACGCGAACGAGTGGCCCACGACCAGCTCGACCGTGGTCACCGCGGCCATCCCGACCAGGAACACGGCCAGCGCGGCGAGCGCGATCCGGCCCCAGCGGTACCCGCCGGCGTCCTCGAGGTCGAACGGCGGCAGGAACAGCGGGTGGGTGGAGGTGACCGCTTCGTCGGCGGTCGCCTCGGCGTCTGCGGTGGCCGGGCTGTCGGCGGCGTACGTGGCAGGCAGCTGCCCCCGGGTACGCACCAGCTCGCGCCGCAGGAGCAGCTGCTCGCGAGCCCGGCGCGCTCCCTGCGCGTACACCGCGGACAAGACGGTGACGAGGGCGGAGACCAGA
>JANYIP010000230.1 GCA_025361995.1 Streptomycetales bacterium
CCCGCCCTCGTCGCTGTGTGTGCCTGCCTAAGTGCACTCCGAGAGATTTGATGGCCTAGAGCAAGATCCAGCCCGAAATTGGCAGGTTAATTCTTTGCTGACGCTGGTGAAGCTGCCGCCGACGATGATCCGGGTGCCGACCTGGACCATGGTCAGGACGACGCCGTTGTTGACGTTGGGGGTGAGGGCGGTCGGCACGGTCGCGACGAGTGTGCCCTGCGGGCTCCCGGTCACCGCACCGGCGGGGCCAGCCGGCCCGGCGACGAGCGCGAGGGCAGGGACGAGGGCAGCGGCGATCAGCGCGAGGCGGACTCTGGACACCTTGTCAGCCTCACACGTGCACCGCGCGGCCCGGGATGGGCCGAACGGGCATGATGATCAGCTTAAGGGAGGAGGAACATCCCCTGGCTGTGCCAGTCGGTCGAGTCGACCGGAGGCCCGCTGACGACCTGGTCGGTGCTCGCGCTGGGCGAGCCGCCGTTGAAGGCCACCGAGTGCAGTGCCCCGTTGGACTTGCTGGTCCAGTAGAGGGTGCTGCCGGACAGGAACATCCCGTCGGCGCCTGCGAAGCTCTCGCTCCCGGTGCCCGCGGTCTCGAGCGCGCCGACGATGCCCGACTCGGGGCTGAACCACCGCCAGTAGAGGTTGGTCTTGCCGCTGCGGGAGTAGAAGAGCTTGCCGCTGGCGTACGCCATCCCGGTGACGCCCTGCAGCTCGCTGCCATAGAGGGTGGGCGGCTTGCTGGCGTACGTCTGGCCGGATCCGGTCTGGACGTTCTGCCAGTACGGGTCGTCGTAGGGGTCGACGACGCTGGGCGAGCCGAGCGTGGTGCCGTCGAAGGTGCGGCGGTAGAGCTTGCCGTCGCTCCACCCGTAGTAGAGCCAGCTGCCGACCATGAAGGCGCCGCGGACCTGGGACCAGTCGGTGCTGGCGTCGACGGTCGACGTGGACCCGACCGTGCTGCCGTTGAACGCCCGCGCGACCAGGGTGCCCGCGGGCGAGCTGCCGGGCCCGGCGATGTAGACGGTGCCCCTGGTCAGCGAACCGGTCGCGGTGGACGGCAGCACCTCGCCGCCGACGAGCGGGAAGGACGCGATGCGGCCGCGGTAGTACGTCTTGTTGCCGATGTAGGTGGTGTCGCTCCCGACGTACAGGCCCTGCGGGGTGGCGAGCAGCGCGTACGCCCCGGCGCCGCGCGGGTTGCGCCCGGGGTTCCAGGAGAAGGGGAGCCCGCTGGCCGGGTCTAGCGCGACCAGGCCGGGCCGCGGGACGGCGCCGGCACCGGCGGAGTCTGAGCCGAGGTTGTTGTTGACCCAGCGCTCGTGCCCACCGACGTAGATCGCCGAGCCGGTCGTGGTCACAGACTCGAAGGAGTCGTTGCCGGTGTAGTCGACCCAGGTGGGCTGCACGTCGGTGCCGGTGGCGCCGATCTCCCAGCGGCTCGCGCTGTCGCACAGCGCCCGGGTGCCGTCGGTGTTCGCCGCGGTCTTGCCGCCACCGCCGGTGTCGGCCACCACGAAGTACGAGCCGTCCGGAGCGAACGCGACATCCCGGACGTACGTGTCGTACGCGCTCGAGGCGCAGGTGGCGCTGAAGGACGCGGTGTTCCAGCTCGGGTCGATGGTGGCGGAGGCGCCGAGGTCGATGAGGACGATCTGGTCGTGCAGCGCCCCGCCGGCGTTCTTGAAGTTGCCGACGACGATGAGCCGGTTCGCGCCGGGGTTGACGTCCATCCGCCGCGCCCCGACGGCGGCGTTGGAGCCGCTGACCCCGTTGTAGTTGTGGTGACCGGTGAGCTGGATGCCCATCCACGGGTCGATCGCCCCGGTAGTCGGGTTGAGCGACCCGATGCCGCTGTGCGCGGCCGACCCGATCTTGGTGAAGGTCCCGCCGATGATGAGATGCCCCGGCACCGGGATGATCGACCAGACGGCGCCGTCGAGGGCGGCCGGCTTGAACCCGGGGACGACGGCGCCGGTCACGGTGCTCAGCAAGGTGATGCCCTTGGACTTCACCCCGTTGACGTTGCTGAAGTAGCCCCCGACGTACACGGTGTCGGCCGTCGGGCCGGGCGTGAGGCCCTCGACCATGCCGTCGACCGCGGGGACGAAGCTCGGGTCGACCTGGCCGGTGGTCGCGTCGAAGGCCATCAGGTAGTTGCGGGTGACCGCCTGGCTGCTCCCGGTGACCCCGGGCGGGCTGACGCTGGTGAAGCTGCCGCCGGTGATGATCCGCGTCCCGACCTGGACCATCGTCAGGACCACGCCGTTGTTGACGTTGGGGGTCGCGCCCGCCGGGACCGCGGTGACCAACGTGGACTGGGCCAGGCCGGTGACGGCGCTGGCCGGGGACGCCACGACGGCAGCAATCCCGACCAGGGTCAGCGCGACAACCGGAAACCGCATGCGTAGCACTGGAAATCTCCCACCTTTGACACTCACCTGCTGGGCCCCCGGCCGTTCGATGCACAGCCCTGCCGGCGAACATCTCACGGGTCAGACCTGATCGACAACGCGCGACCGGCGAGTCGGCGAGCCAGTGAGTCAGGGGGGACGAGTGAGGTCAGCGGGTACGGGTGGGGCTACGTCGGACGACCCTCGGGGCCGCCACTGCCACCGACCCGCGGGCGCGGCGCTTGGCGTCGGAGGGAGCAGCGTCGGCTGCCTGGTAGAGCTCGGCGAGGCCCTCGGCGTGGTGGGGGATGTCTCCCCCTGGTGCGTACGCATCACTGCCCCGGGGCGACCTGGCCAAAACAGCGACGTTTAAGGGGGTCGAGTTACCGGCGTGTGACGCGGCACCCGGAATTGTGGGTCAGGTGGGACGGATGAGGCGGGATATCGCCCCTGGGCCACACCAGTAATGCCGACGAAACGCCGATGCACAATTACCCAGGACAATTCATCCACCACACGTGTCCATCCCAGCCACACGAGGGATATCGAGCCCCCCGCGACAAACCCAGCCCCATAATGTGATCGATATCAGAACTCCCTGCCCACCCAGCGACGACGCAGCGTCACGCTGTTCCCCCGTACGGCCTAACGACTACCACCCGAGGGCGGCCAGACGGCGACCCGGCGCTAGGCCGAACGGGGAGCCGCCCAGGGCCCCCCGACGTTACGAAACACACCCGCAACGTTTGCCTGTCGTTCCATGTGTAGACACCAGCAGCCGTGGGAGACTGAAGACGTGTCTGATGCGATCGAGGGCTCCGTACGCGCGACCTGTCCACGCTGTGGCACGGTCGAGGTTCCAGCGGCGGCAACCACTTTGCGCATGACGGCCGCCGGTTCCGACGACCGCCGCAGCGTCGCGTCGTTCCGCTGCCCGTCGTGCGGCGAGACCGTGGAGATGCCGGTGGACGAGCGCACGGCCGGCCTGCTGCTCACTGCAGGGGTCGGGATCGGCGTCCCCTCCGAGCTGCCGAGCCAGACCGACCACTCCTAGCCGGGACACCGCGCAGTAGTCGTCCGAGCGTCCAGAGTGACTTCGTTCACCCCTTGTTCATCTTCGCTCACGGGCCGCAACGGAATTCTGACCGAACGACTAGATTTAACGTAAACACCTGTACGTCTGTGCTTTACCTCACGCTAATGTCCTGGCCAGGCGAAGCCACTAGGCCACCACATCTGCCCGGGGGGGTATGCACACATGATCCTGGGCGACCGCGATTCCATTTGCGTAGTCGTTCCAACACGGAACGAGTCCGGCAATATTGAGACGCTCGTCACCAGGCTCGACACCTCGCTGAGCGACCAGACCGCCGAGATCCTCTTCGTCGACGACAGCACCGACACGACGCCAGACCGCATCCGTGAAGTGGCCGGCGAGTTCGACCGTACGGTCCGCCTGATCCACCGCACCGGTCCCGATCGCACCGGCGGCCTAGGGGGCGCAGTCCTCGCCGGCCTGCGCGAGACGGACGCTGACTGGGTCGTCGTGATGGACGGCGACCTGCAGCACCCGCCTGAGGTCGCCTTCGAGCTGGTCACGACCGGGATCGCGACCGGGGCCGACGTCGTCGTCGCGAGCCGCTACGCCGGTACGGGCAGCGCAGACGGTCTCGCCTCGCCGGTCCGGGCCGCCGTCTCGGGCTGGGCCACGACGCTCGCCAAGGTCACCTTCCCCCGGCGGCTCGCCGACTGCTCGGACCCGATGAGCGGCTTCTTCGCCGTACGCCGGAGCTCGGTCGACCTGGACCGGCTGCGGCCACAAGGGTTCAAGGTGCTGCTCGAGATCTTCGCCCGGACGCCCCGTCTCCAGGTGGCCGAGGTGGGCTTCGAGTTCCAGGACCGGCACAGCGGGGAGAGCAAGGCATCGCTGCGCGAAGGGCTGCTCTATGCGCGCCGGCTCGCGAGCCTGCGGGCGGCCACGATCTTCGGTCGCCGCTCCGCCGCCGTCGCGAAGATCGCTGGCTTCGCGGCAGTGGGAGCCACCGGGATCCTCGCCAACAGCCTGGCGCTGTGGTTCGTCTTCAGCGTCCTGCACCTCGACCTCCTGGTCGCGGCCGTGCTCGCGACCCAGGTCTCGACGACCTGGAACTTCATCCTGACCGACCGGCTGGTCTTCACCGGCTCCAAGCGCGGCTCGACCTGGTCGCGCTTCCTCGGCTTCGCCGTGGTCAACA
>JANYIP010000243.1 GCA_025361995.1 Streptomycetales bacterium
TTCCGCCGGGTGTCAAAATTGCCGAGGCAAAGGAAATACCCGCACCATTGTCTGGGGATACCTTGCGACAACGCCTCTTTTATTTCATGCTAGAATTCCACGAAAAAAAATACATAGATCAAGTAATCCACGTTGTTGGAAGGGCTGGTGATGGTAAAACATACGAAATTGAATCACAAATCACGAACTCCTCGAGGGCAGCGTCGACCTCGATCACGAGACGGTGCGCCTCGGACAGCGCCCAGCGGTCGAGAACCGGTCGGTCGGCGATCTCGGGAGCCGGCCCGCTGAAGGGCTCCCAGCCGGCGCTGCGGGCGTACAGCGACTGGAACGAGACGGTGTTCCAGTAGGTGAGCAGCGTCTTGCGTACGACCTCCTGGATCGTGACGTGCCCGACCCGGCGCGACTGCCACGGCGATCCACCGGCCGCCATGAACCAGCGCACTGCGTCCGCCCCGTGTGCATCCATGAGCGGGATCGGCTCCAGGACGTTGCCCAGGTGCTTGGACATCTTGCGGCCCTCTTCGTCGAGGATGTGACCCAAGCAGACGACGTTCTCGTACGACGAGCGGTCGAAGACCAGCGTGCCCACCGCCATCAACGTGTAGAACCAGCCACGGGTCTGGTCGATCGCCTCGCAGATGAACTGCGCCGGGTAGGCGGTCTCGAACTCGGCGACGCCGGCGTGCGGGTACCCCCACTGGGCGAACGGCATCGACCCGGAGTCGTACCAGCCGTCGATGACCTCGGGCACCCGGGTCGCGGGCGCGGAGCAGGCCGGGCAGGCCAGCGTGACGTCGTCGACGTACGGCCGGTGCGGGTCGAGGCCAGAGAGCTCCTGGCCGGCCAGCGCACCCAGCTCAGCCAGCGACCCGACGCAGGTGAGGTGCCCGGCCTCACAGGTCCAGATGGGCAGCGGGGTACCCCAGTAGCGCTGCCGGGACAGCGCCCAGTCGATGTTGTGGTCCAGCCAGTCGCCGTACCGGCCGTGCTTGATCGTGCTGGGGAACCAGTTCGTGCGCTCGTTCTCGCGCAGCAGGGCGTCCTTGATCTGGGTCGTGCGGATGTACCAGGACAGCTGCGCGTAGTACATGAGCGGGGTGTGGCAGCGCCAGCAGTGCGGGTAGCTGTGCTCGTAGGGCACGTGCCGGAAGAGCAGCCCGCGGGCCTCGAGGTCGGCGACCAGCGCCGCATCCGCCTTCTTGAAGAAGACCCCGCCCACCAGCGGTACGTCGGCCTCGAAGTGCCCGTCCGAGGTGATCGGGTTCACCACCGGCAGCCCGTACCGCCGGCACACGGCGAGGTCTTCCGCGCCGAACGCCGGCGACTGGTGGACCAGCCCGGTGCCGTCCTCGATCGTCACGTAGTCGGCCAGCACGACGAAGTGCGCGTCCGGGACGTCGACGAGGTCGAACGGAGGTGTGTACGGGGTGAGCTCGAGGTCGCGGCCGGAGTAGCGCACGAGGATCTCGACATCGCTGCCGAGGACGTCGCGCAGCAGCGGCTCGGCCACGACCAGGACCTCGCCGCTGGCGGTGCGCGCCGCCACGTAGTCGACGTCGGGGTTGACGGCGACCGCGGTGTTGGCGACCAGCGTCCAGGGGGTGGTCGTCCAGACGAGGAGCGCGGCGCCCAGGTTGGCGAGCGGGCCGCCGGTGATCGGGAACCTGACGTACACGGACGGGTCGACGACGGTCTCGTACCCCTGGGCGAGCTCGTGGTCGGACAGGGTCGTCCCGCACCGTGGGCAGTACGGCGCCACCCGGTGGTCCTGGGTGAGAAGGCCGTCGTCGAAGATCTTCTTCAGCGACCACCACACGCTCTCGATGTAGCTGGCGTCCATCGTCCGGTAAGCCTTCGACATGTCGACCCAGTAGCCCATCCGACGGGTCATCGCCTCGAACGCGTCCACGTTGCGCTCGACGGACTCGCGGCACTTGGCGTTGAAGGCGGCGATCCCGTACGTCTCGATGTCGGGCTTGCCCGCGAAGCCGAGCTCGCGCTCGACCGCCAGCTCGACCGGCAGCCCGTGGCAGTCCCAGCCGGCCTTGCGGGGTACGTACCGGCCCTTCATGGTCTGGAACCGCGGGAAGACGTCTTTGAAGACCCGAGCCTCGACGTGGTGGGCACCGGGAACGCCGTTGGCGGTGGGGGGGCCCTCGTAGAAGACCCAGGGGTCGCCGTCCCGGGTCCGCTCTACGGACTGCGCGAAGATGTCGCGCTCGGCCCAGAACTCGAGGACTGCGTGCTCCATCGCGGGCAGGTCGACCTGGTGCGGAACGGGGCGGTACATAGCGGTCCTCCGTCGGCGGTCTCCGGACGAAGGGACGAGGCTGACCGGTCGCCCGGAACCCCGCGGTACCACCCTCCTTGGCCAGCCGCTCGGCGGCTGGCCCGCTCTGCTCCGTGCCGTCCGGCCGGGTCTAGTCCGTGCGCCGGAGCGGACCCCGACGTACGTTTCTTCCGGCGGCTCAGGGGTGATAGGTCCCGTCAACGCGTCCTCGGACTTTCCGATGATAGTCCGGCGGCGCAACTGGGAATGCCATGACACACGTGACTGTTCCTTGTGGCGTCGCGCCCGGTGCGGGCAGCTGGTGGGCGTGTCGACCACGCCCGGTCGCAGGTGCTGCCGCAGGGGTGCGGCGTGGTGCGTTGCTCTACGGGCAACGCGGACCTATCGTGCCGTCACGATCCGTGACTGTGTCGTCGGACGCTATCTGAGGGGGCACGGGCATGGCTGAATCCGGGCGAGGTGGGGTGGCGAAGGTCCGCCAGCCTGTCTCCGCGGCAGTCAAGAGCGCGGCCAAGGCCATACCGCTGACGGCTAAGGCCGCGGCGAAGAAGGCGGTCCCCGCGAAAACTCCCGCCAAGACTCCCGCCAAGAAGGCTGCACCGCCCGCCAAGAAGGCCGCACCCGCGAAAGCTGCTCCGGTCAAGGCTGCTGCGGTGAAAGCGGCTCCGGCGAAGAAGGCGGCCCCCGCGAAGGTGGCACCGGTCAAGAAGGCCGTTCCGGTGCAGGCTGCTCCGGCGAAGGCTGCTCCGGCGAAGGCTGCACCGGTCAAGAAGACCGCTCCCGCTAAGGCCGCACCGGTCAAGAAGACCGCTCCCGCTAAGGCTGTACCGGTCAAGAAGACCGCTCCCGCTAAGGCTGTACCGGTCAAGAAGACCGCTCCCGCTAAGGCTGTACCGGCT
>JANYIP010000342.1 GCA_025361995.1 Streptomycetales bacterium
GTGCGCATGGTGGTCTCCTTGCCAGGAAATGGACGACATCGTCCGTTTGTCTCCGGAGTCAACCACGAAACGGACGATGTATTCCAGTTACGAGCTAGACTGCGACCTGTGAGCGATGAGGGGGTGGACGTCCCAGCAGGCCTGCGTGCCGACGCCGAGCGCAATCGTGAGCGGATCCTGGCGGCGGCTCGACAGGCCTTCGCCGAGCGCGGCCTGGACGTCCCGATGGACGAGGTGGCCCGTCGGGCCGGGGTCGGCGTCGCGACCCTCTACCGCCGCTTCCCGACCCGTTCGGACCTGATCTCGGGATCGTTCCAGCCCAAGATGGACGCGTACGCCGACGCAGTCGAGCAAGCGCTGGCTGAACCCGACCCTTGGGTCGCGTTCAGCAGCTACGTCGAGCGGGTCTGCGCCATGCAGGCCGAGGACCGCGGCTTCACGAACGTGCTCACCATGACCTTCCCGAGCCATCCCGCGTTCGTGGCGTCGCGAGACCGGTCGCACGCGGCTCTCGTCCAGCTGATCGCCAGGGCGAAGGCTGCGGGCAGGCTGCGCGCGGACTTCGTACCCGAGGATCTCGTCATGGTGCTGATGGCCAACGCAGGCGTCGTCAGCGCGACTGGCGATGCTGCTCCGGACACCTGGCGCCGGCTGGTGTCCTACCTGTTGCAGGCATTCGCGGTGACGGACGCCGATCCGCTGCCGGCAGCTCCCACGCCGACACAGATGTATCGCGCCCTGGTCCGCTCACGGCGGCCCGAATCCGGCTGACCGGTGTCAGGCCGGGGGAGGTACCCCTTCACGCCTGAACGGTGGCTGTGGCGCGGGTCGGCCAGGGCGCGGCTTCCTCCAGCTCGAAGGCCAGCGACAGCAGCCGCGCCTCGTGGCCGAACGGCGCGGCGAGCTGCACCCCGATGGGCAGCCCGGTCGACGTCCGGGCCAGCGGCAGCGAGATCGCGGGTGAGCCGGAGATGTTCTGCACGGGCGTGAAGGAGCTGTAGCGCAGGAGCCGCACGAGATGGGTACGGAAGGCCACGTTCGGGCCAAGGTATCCGATCGGCGGCGGCTGGTGGCCGAGGACCGGGGAGATGAGTACGTCGTACCGCTCGTACGCAGGCTCGTGCTCGCGGGCGAGCCGCCGCAGCCGCCGCAGCGCCCCCGGGACTCGCTCGGCCCGTTGGGCGAAGAACGCGCTCATGCCTTGGGTGAAGTCCTCGGTACGCGAACCGTCGAAGCCGGGGCCGAAGAGTCGGCCACCGGCGTGCCTCAGCGAGAACGAGATCAGTGCCCAGTAGCGCAGGAAGTCAGGACCGAACTGGTCCTCGACCGGCGGGGATGTCTCCTCGACGTGGTGGCCCAGCTCCTCGCACAGGCGACCGGCTGCGCGGGCGCCGGCCACGACGTCATCGGCCACGGGCAGGCCGTGGATGCTGCGGAGCACGAGGCCGATGCGCAGCCGGCCCGGATTGGGTCCGTCCACGAGGCCAACCGCAGGCAGGGCAGGGTTGCGGTAGAGCTTCTCGGCCTCGGCGTAGTAGCGCGCGGTGTCGCGCACGCTGCGCGTGAGCACCCCCTGGACAGCGATGTGCACGGGCAACCGGTCCAGCTCCGGGAGGTCGACCAGCCTGCCGCGCGTCGGCTTGAGGCCCACCAGGCCGCAGCAGGCTGCCGGGATGCGGATCGACCCGCCTCCGTCGTTGGCGTGCCCCACCGGGACCGCGCCAGCGGCGACCAGGGCCGCTGACCCGCCGCTCGACCCACCTGAGGAGCGTGACGTGTCCCACGGGTTGCGGGTCGCGCCGAAGCGGAGGGTCTCAGTGGTCGCCGTCAGCCCGAACTCGGGCATCGTGGTCCTGGCGATCGGTGCCACCCCGAGCTCGAGGTACTGCGCGACCCACGGCGAGGAGACCGCCGCGGGACGGTCGGGCATCGCCCACGAGCCCTGGGTGGTGGCGTACCCGACCAGGTCTTCGTTGTCCTTGATGACAGTCGGGATCCCAGCCAGCGGGGCATCGGCGGGCACGGGCGCAGAGTCGACGACTGGTGGCCCGACCCAGGCGGCCACGGCGTTGAGCCGGTCGTTGACTGAGTGCACCCGGGCGATCGCGGCGTCGCGCAGCTCGGCCGCGGAGACCTCGCGACGAGCAAGCCGCTGCAGCAGGGTCGTCATGTCGTCGCCGCCCAGCGCGTCGTCGTTGCCGGCGTCGACACGTGCCGCGGTCTGGTCGGGCGCCATCTGGCGGACGCTACCAGCGAGTCGACCGGGTACGGTCGGCCCAAGCGTCCATCGGGGGGTGGGGGGGTTCTGAGGGGGACGCTCAGCGGAGGGAGGCGCGGTGCTCGGCAGCAGGGTTCCGCTGGTGGGCCGCGAGGACGAGCTGGCCGTCGTTTCACAGTTCATCGCCGATGCCACGAGCGGCTCCGCGGGCTTGGTCCTGGAGGGGGCGGCCGGGATTGGCAAGACGGCACTGTGGAACGCCGCGATCAGTGCCGCCCGAGATGGCGGGACTCTCGTGTGGACCTGCCGGTGCAGCGAGTCGGACAGCGCCTGGGCCTTCGCTGGGCTCGGTGACCTCCTCGATGGATTGAGCGCCGACGTCATCGAGGCGCTTCCCGCGGTTCAGCAGCGGGCACTGGCTGCCGCGCTGCTGCTGGCCGACAGCCCAGCTGCGGCGCCCGGTGACCGCGTGGTCGGTGTGGCCGTGCTGGAGGTCATGCGCGCCGTCGCTCGTACGAGGCCGTTGGTGCTGGCGGTCGACGACATCCAGTGGCTGGACCTGAGCTCGGCCAAGGTGCTGTCGTTCGCACTGCGGCGGCTGCGAGACGAGCCGGTACGGCTGATCGCGTCGCGGCGTACCGGGGCTACGGCCGGTTCGAACACCGAAGAGAGCCTCGGGCTGTCGAGCGAACGGGTCGCCGTCGGCCCGGTGAGCATCGGGAGCCTGCAGCGAATCGTGCAGTCGCACCTGAGCGGCTCGCTGTCGCGGCCGACCCTGACCCGGGTCCACCGGGCTACCGGTGGCAACCCGATGATGGGGTTGGAGATGGCGCGGGCGCTGCAGCAGCGCGGGCACGAGCCCGCCCCCGATGAACCGCTGCCGGTGCCCGCCGACCTTCGCGTGCTCGTCACGCAGCGACTCAGTCGGCTGCGCCCGGACGCCCGCCGGCTCCTGCTCATCAGCGGGGCCTTGGCTCAGCCGACAGTCGCGGTCGTCACGGCCGCGATGGAGGACACGGACGTCGCGGCCGCTGCCCTCGACGAGGCGCTGAGCGCCGGTGTCCTCGAGCTCGACGGGGAGCGGGTCCACTTCACCCACCCGCTGATCTCCTCCATCCCGTACGAGGACCTGGCTCCCGATGCCCGCCGGGCGTTGCACCGGTTGCTCGCCCAGGTCGTGCCCGACCCCGAGGAGCATGCCCGGCACTGGGCGCTCGGCTCGCCCGACCCTTCCGTCGACCTTGCTGCCGCGCTGGACGTCGCCTCGCGACGGGCGCGACGGCGGGGGACCCTCGATGCGGCGATCGAGCTCGCGGCGCTGGCTGTGAGCCGGACCCCGGTCAGTGATACCGAGGACCTGCTGCGGCGCGGTGTCGACCTCGCGGAGCTCGTGTTCCGCCTCGGTGAGCCGGCCCGGGCGCAGCAGGTCCTGGCGGACGCCATGGCGGCGACACGGCCAGGACCCCACCGGGTACGAGGGCTGCTCCTGGCGGCGACGATCGCCTCGTGGGAGCAAGGCGACGCGAACGTCGCCGAGAAGTGCGAGCAGGCTCTGGCCGAAGCCGGCGACGACCTGCTGCTGCAGGCCCGCTGCCACGCTACCTGGGCGGACACAAGCCCGTCCGGAGCGGCCATGGACCTCGTACACGCTCAGACGGCGGTGCAGATCCTTGAGACGTTGGTCGACCCTCCCTCGGACCTGCTCGCGAACGCGCTGACCAACGTCGCGCTGCACGGGGTCCGGCTGGGGCACGGCCTCACCGCCGGGACCCTGGAGCGGGCTGTCGAGCTCGAGGCCCAGGGGGAGCCGCCACCGATCATGGACCGGGCCGGGATGGGCATGGCCATGTGCCTCAAGCTCGTCGACAGGTTCGACGAGTCGCGGGCGTGGTTGCACGCCATGGAGACTGCGGCCGTGCAGGAGGGCGAGGACAGCGTCCTGCCGCACGCCTTGGGTCACCTCGCCATGCTGGAGTGCTGGGCCGGTGAGTACGAGCTCGCCCTGCAGTACGCCGAGTCAGGGCGCGAGCACGCCGCGCGGATCGGCTTCCGTGCGCCCACCCTGCACTCAGCGCACGTGCTCGTCCTCGTCCATCTCGGACGCCTGGACGAGGCCCGAGCCCTCGCCGAGAGCGACCTCGCCGCGGACGAGCCGCTGGGCTATCTGACGGCGACCGCGCTGCACCTGCGAAGCCTGGGGTTGGCGGTGCTCGCCGCCGGTGACCCGGCGACCGCCGCATCCCACCTGTTGCGCTCCTGGGCGATCTCCCAGGAGTTCGGGGTGGGCGAACCTGCCATCCTGCGGCTGCACGGGGACGCGGTGGTTGCGCTCGTCGCCGTGGGACGTATAGAGGACGCGCAGCGGATGACGGCCGAGCTCGATGCGCACGCCGCGCTCAACGGGTTGCCCTGGGCGACGGCGATGGCCGGGCGGTGCCACGGGTTGCTGAGCGTGGAGGCTGGTGACCTCCCTGGTGCGCTGGCCTTCCTCGAGCAGGCGATGGTCGACCACCTGCTTCTGCCGATGCCCTTCGAGCAGGCTCGTACCCGACTCCTGCTCGGCTCGGTGCTGCGCCGGGCCGGACGGCGCAACGACGCCCGCCGGGAGCTTGCTGCGGCCCTCGTGGTCTTCGTACGCCTGGGTACGGGAGTGCAGGCCGACCAGGCGCGCGCCGAGCTGGCAAGCATCGGTGGGCGGCGCGGCAGCGAGAGCGAGCTCACGGCGGTTGAGGAGCGGATAGCTGGGTTGGTCGGGGCGGGGAAGACCAACAAGGAGGTCGCGGGCGCCCTCTTCATGAGCGTCCGTACGGTCGAGAGCCACCTCGGGCGGGTCTACCGCAAGCTCGGGATCCGCTCGCGGACGGAGCTGGCCCGGCGGGTGTGACCGAACTCGGGGTCCCGATCAATGGTGCAGGGTTCAATGTTGCGTAGTTCCACCGAAGCGGACCAGTGGCACCGACTTCTAGCGTCCTGAGCATGACGCTGCCGCAACCCGTGCCGCCGGGCGGATCGACGTACCTGGTGGAGCGATACCTCTCAGCGGCGGCGGCGGCTGGTCTCGCGTCATCCGTCGCCCGGGTGGCCCGAGGATGCCTCGAGCGCAGCGGGCTGGGCCCCGGCGTGCCGTCCGTGCGCTACCTGCACTCCATCTACCTGCCTGCGGAGGACACCTGTTTCTGCGTGTTCCAGGCGGCTTCGGCCGAGGCCGTCCGTGCCGTCAACGCGGCCGCGGACTTCGCCCTCGACCGGGTGTCGGACGCGATCCTGATGTTCGCCGGCGAGCCTGCCCCTCCGGAGCTCTGACTCCGCGTTTCAGAATCGCCCGGATGCGTGCGCCTGGGTCTGGTCGCGGAGGTCGATGACGCTGTCCGGGGCGGCAGCCGGGACCAAAGCCGATGCAGCCCAGGGGCGTTGGCAGGAACTGCACCGGGTCCGCGACACGACGACCGTCGGACCCTGCTGGCCGCACACCGGGCAGTAGGCCGCCATCGCTCGGGCCAGCACCGGATCGGTACTACGGGTCGGCTCCAAGGCAGCGGCGAGGCGGCGCTCGAGGCGGTACGACTCGTACCTGTCCCGCCTCCACTCCCCGCTCGGGCGCCACAGGTACGGAACGAAGACCACCGCGGCGAGGAGCCACACGCTGAGGAGGAAGAAGACGAACGCGGCGACGGGCAGGGCCGAGAGCCCGGCCTCGCGCACGATCGCGACTACCAGCAGCGCCCCGACGGCGAGCATGCAGGCTGTCAGGAGCACCCGGGTGGGGAGGGCCGGAGTGCTGACGCCCCCACCAAACTTCCATGATCGCTTGTTCATCTGGCCAGCGTCTCAGGCAGGCACGGGCTATTCCGCTGATCCCGTGAACCGAACGGCCAGTTCTGCGATCAGGTGAATCGCGGAGCCCCCTCTCGGCTCGGGCGGCGGAGCAGCTACCCCACGTCGATGACGTCTCCTTGTACCGCAACGCTCACCCACGGTGATGCCGCGAGGCTGTCACGGATGCCGTCGAGCGCGTCGTCGGTGCGGGCCGGGCCGTGGTGGAAGAGGACGAGCCGCCGGGCGCCGCACTCCTGTGCCAGCGTCACGGCGTCCTGCACGGTGGAGTGCCCGTACGCATCTGCGAAGGGGCGTTCGGACTCGATGAACTGAGCGTCGTGGAGCAGGACGTCGACGTCGCGGATCAGGTCGCGGACCTGGTCGGAGACTCCGCCGGACACGATGTGGTCGGGCACGTACGCGGCGGACCCGCCGCCTTCACTGATCCGGTAGCCGAAGGTGCGTCCCCCCTTGTGCGCGACCTGCGCCGTGCGGAGCTCGAAGCCCGCGATCGTGTGCACTCCGACCTCGAGCGCATGGAACGCCCAGCTCCCCTGCAACCCCTCCGGAGTGATGGGGAAGATCGGCGGCTCCATCATCCGGGCCAGCAGGTCCCGTCCGGAGAGGCCGTCCTGGGCGGGTGCGTAGAAGTCGACCTCGGAGCCCGCGACGTCGCCGGCGACGAAGAACGGCAAGCCCTGGACGTGGTCCCAGTGCAGGTGGCTCACGATGATGGCGCCGCGGTACGGACGCCCGCCCAGTCGCGGTGTCAGCGTCCGCAGGCCGGTGCCGGCGTCGAGGACCAGCGACGGCAGGTCGCCCCCGCTGGGCGCCACTGCGACGCACGACGTGTGGCCTCCGTAGCGGACGAACTCGGAGCCAGGAGCCGGCGTCGAGCCGCGTACACCGAGCAGGATGAGCCGCATCCGCCCGAGGTTAGTCCGGCTCCGCTACGATCGTTCACCTGAAGGGGAGGTACCTGTCGTGGCTAACGAAGAGATCGCGGACATGCTCGGTTCGGTGGACCTGTTCAAGGGGGTCCCGCCCAAAGTGCTCAAGCGGATCGCCGGGGCAGGCCGCCTGGTCGACTTCGCGCCGGGCTTCGAGGTCACCACCGACGGAAGTACCGGGGTCGCCTTCCACCTGATCGTCGAGGGCTCGGCCGAGGTCGAGGTCGGCGGCCAGCCGCGGGCGAGCCTGGCTGCCCGTCAGGGCTTCGGCGAGATCTCGCTCCTGGACGGGCTTCCGCGCAGCGCGACCGTCCGGGCCGGCGCCGCCGGGATGAAGACGTTCGCGCTGACCTCGTGGGAGTTCCTCCCGATCCTCGATGAGAACCCGTCGATCGCCCGTGGGCTGCTCAAGGTGCTCTGCGCCCGGATCCGTTCGATCGACGCGGCCACCCAAGCCAGCGACTGACCGCCTCCTTGCTGGCGGACAAACCCGCGCTGACGGTCGGCGAGGCCGAGGCGCTGGCCCTCCAGGTGTACGGGCTGGCCGCCGTGGCCGCCGTGCTGCCGGGCGAGCGTGACCAGAACTTCCGCCTGGACGTGGACGGCCACCCGGCGTACGTCCTCAAGATCGCCAACAGCACCGAGCTGCCCGCGGTCCTCGCTGCCCAGCACGAGGCTGCTGCTCTGGCGCGGGCCGCCGGGCTGGCTGTGCAACGGCTCGTACCGACCGCAGCTGGCGAGGCGAGCGCCGAGCACGGTGAGCACATCGTGCGGCTGCTCGGCTGGCTGCCCGGCGCGGCGATGGCGTCGTTGCCGCACTACCCGCCGGAACTGCTGCGGGACCTCGGGTCGGTGCTCGGGCGGCTGACCCGTGCGCTCGCCGGGTATGACCACCCGGGCGCTCACCGCGACTTCCACTGGGACGTCGCCAGGGCAGGCACCGTGGTCGCGGGGCTGCGCGGCGCCGTCAGCGACCCAGCCCGGGGAGCGATGGTCGACGCGTTCTGTGAACGGTTCAGCGCCGAGGTGGCACCCGCGTTGGCCGGGCTGCGCCGGGCCGTGATCCACGGGGACGCCAACGACCTGAACGTGCTTGTCGACAGCCGCGCGCGAGTCTGCGGCCTGCTCGACTTCGGCGACCTCGTGCACAGCCACGTTGTCGCGGAGCCGGCGGTTGCGGCGGCGTACGTGGTGCACGGCAGCGACGACCCGCTGACCGACGTGTGCCACCTCGTCGCCGGCTTCCACGCGCAGTACCCGCTGGCCGAGGCCGAGCTCGACGTGCTCTGGGACCTGGTGGTGGCCCGGGAGTTCTTGAGCGCCTGCCATGCCGCAGCGCAGGGCGCGGCGCGACCCGACGACCCCTACCTGACGATCAGCGAAGAGCCCGCGTGGGATGCGCTGGAGCGGATGCGCGACGTCCACCCTCGGCTCGCGCGCTACCGCCTGCGGGACGCCTGCGGGATGGACCCGTACCCCGACGGTGCTGCTGTCCGCAGCTTCTTGCAGGCCACCGACCCGGCGCCGCTGCTCGCCGGCCTGCCCGGGCTGCGCCTGTTCGCTGTGGATCTCTCCGCGGCGAGCACGACGGTGCGCGCAGACGAGGCCGGAGCGCCGCCGGCGCGCTTCGACGCGCTGATCCGGTCGGTGGTCGACGGTGACCTGGCGGCGGTGGGCGTGGGCGGGTACGGCGAGCAGCGCCTCATCTACACGGGGGCCGAGTACGTACGCGGCGGTGACCTGGAAGCTGAGCGCCGCACGGTCCACCTGGCCGTCGATGTCTGGACCCCGGCCGGGGCCGAGGTGTGCGCACCGCTGCCCGGGACGGTCGCGGTGGTGCACGACAACGACTCGCGGCTCGACTACGGACCGGTCGTGATCCTGAAGCACTCGACTGACGAGGGCGCGACCTTCTTTTCCCTGTACGGGCACCTCGCGACCGCCACGCTCTCCCACCTGCAGGTCGGCCAGCGGGTGGCCGCCGGCGCGGTGATCGGCTGGGTGGGGACGCCACCGACCAACGGTGACTGGGCTCCGCACGTCCATGTGCAGCTGATCCTCGACCTGCTGGACCTCGCTCACGACTACCCAGGGGTGTGCCTGGCCTCGCAGCGCTCCACCTGGCTGGGCCTGTCGCCGGACCCGGGCCCGCTGCTGCGGTTCACCGTTCCAGGACGAAGCCGTCATTAGGCTGGAGGGCGAGCAGGCCGCAGGGGGAGCAGGGGAGCGCGCGTGAAGGTTCGACGACTCGGGCAGTCAGGGCTTGCTGTCTCGGTGGTGGGGCTGGGCTGCAACAACCTCGGCTGGCGGGTGGACCGCGACCAGACGGCGGCCGTCGTCCACGCGGCGATCGACGCCGGGATCACTCTCTTCGACACCGCCGACATCTACGGCCGCCCGCACGGGACGTCGGAGACGCTGCTCGGCGAGGCGCTCGTCGGGCACCGCGACGAGGTCGTGCTCGCCACCAAGTTCGGCAAGGACATGGGGGGCGTCGTCGGGCCCGACTGGGGCGCCCGGGGCTCCCGGCGATACATCCGGACAGCGGTCGAGGCATCGTTGCGCCGGCTCGGGACCGACCGCATCGACCTGCTCCAGATGCACGAACCCGATCCTTCGACCCCGATCGACGAGACGCTCGGTGCGCTCGACGACCTCGTACGGGCGGGCAAGGTCCTCTACCTGGGGAGCTCCCAGTTCGCGGGGTGGCAGGTGACCCAGGCGCAGGCGTCTGCGCTGTCCCACGGGACGCAGCGGTTCGTGAGCACCCAGCAGAAGTACAGCCTGATCGACCGGGCTGCCGAGGCTGAGCTCATCCCGGCCTGCCTGGCCGCCGGTGTGGGCTTGCTGCCGTTCTTCCCCCTGGAGAGCGGTCTGCTGACGGGCAAGTACCGCCGCGGTGAGGCAGCCCCTGCGGGCAGCCGGATCGCGGACGGCGGCTTCGCCGAGTTCCTCGTGCGGGCACCGTGGGACCGCATCGAGGCACTCGAGGGGTTCGCGACCGACCGCGGGCTCGAGCTCCTCGACATCGCCGTCGGCGGGCTCGCCGCCCGTCCGACCGTCGCGTCGGTGATCGCCGGAGCCACCAGCCCCGAGCAGGTCAGGGCCAACGTCGCGGCTGGTACCTGGGAGCCGTCGGCCGACGACCTGACCGAGCTCGACCGGATCACGGCCTCGGCGAGCTAGGCCCGGACGTACACCAGGTCGACGACGCGGTGACCCTTGGCCAGCCCGGCCCGCTCGAAGCGGGTGACCGGACGGCGCGCGGGCCGATCGGCCGGGTCCACCGACGCGTCGAACGCCTTGACCAGCGACGGCTCAGAGTCCAGCACCTGCCGCATCTGGTCGGCGTAGTCTGGCCAGTCGGTGGCCAGGTGCAGCGTTGCGCCGGAGGCGAGCCGTGAGACGGCGAGCGCGACGAAGTCGGTCCTGACCAGCCGCCGCTTGTGGTGGCGGGCCTTGGGCCAAGGGTCCGGGAAGTACATCCGGATCCCGGCGAGCGAGCCGGGGGCCAGCATGTCGCGGAAGAGCTCGACGGCGTCACCGGACACCACCCGGACGTTGTCCAGGCCCTGCTCGGCGACCCGCGCAAGCAGCTGGCCGAACCCGGGGGTGTGCACGTCGACCGCGAGCAGGTTCGTCGCAGGGTCGACCGCAGCCATGGCCGCGGTCGCCTCGCCGGTGCCGAACCCGATCTCGACGACGACCGGGTGGTCGTTGCCGAACACCCGCGCTAGGTCGAGCGCGCGGGTGTCGACATGGATCCCGTACGCCGGCCAGCCCCGCTCGATCGCCGCCGCCTGGCTGGGTGTCACCCGGCCCCGCCGTGGGTGAAAGCTCCGGATGTGGGGCTCGGTCGTCGGCACGTACGTACGGTAGTCGGGTGAACTGCGACCGGATCGAGCGACGAGTGTTCCTCGGTGGCCTGGCCGGGACCGGTGCAGCACTGGTCGCCGGGTGCACCGCCAGCTCCGCAACGCCTGTGCCGACGCCTCCCGCTCCGACTGCAGCTAGCCCATCGCCGACACCGGCTGCGACAGAGTCCGCCGCCGCCGCGACGTCGCCGGCTGCTGCGGGGCTGCCGGCCACCACCCGTTGGCAGCCCACCTCGGCTGAGGTGTCGCCCGCGGTAAAGCTCCGGGCGGTCCGCCTGCTGGAGGCACTGGGGACCTGGTCGGCGGCCAGTCAGGAGTCGGACGGCGGGCCGGGCCTGGTCGCGGCGCGGGCCCGGCTCGCGAAGCTGGGTTACGACGGTCGTCTCGCCGACCAGGCGACTGGGCTGCTGGGCAGCTCCGGGGCAGCCGCGGTCCAGGTCGTCGACGCGCAGTACGGCGGGATCCTGTCCTCGTCATCGAGCGTCCTGGTCGTGCTGAAGCAGTGGAGGTATGCCGCGGACGGCACCACCGTGCTCGCTGGGGGGACCACGGTCGACGTACGGCTGGTGGCGGGGAGCCCGCAGTGGCGGGTCACCGCCCTGCACCCGGCGGCACCGTCGCCGCCGGCTGCCTCGCTGGGCTCGGCGGCCGCCGCCCTGCTGGCGACCCCCCGGCTGCACCTGCCGGTCGCTGCACGCGCGGACATCCGGTCGGGGACGATCTCGGCTGGTGTGCTCGCCGCCCTGCACGGACTGGTGGCGCGGCACGTCGTCGACGTCAGCGTGGTGAAGTCAGGCCACCCGCTCTACGTCTTCGGCACCACCAGGCGCAGCGACCACCCGCGCGGGCACGCCGTGGACGTGTGGGCGGTCGACGGCCACCCGGTGGTCAACCCGGCGAACCGTGCGCTGGTGGAATCAGTGATGCGGCTGGGGATCGCGCTGGGCGCCTACCAGGTCGGCGGGCCGGTCGACCTCGACGGCGGGGGCTCGCAGTACTTCAGCGACAACACCCACCACGACCACATCCACCTGGGCTTCCACAGCTGAGAGAGGTTGTGCAGCGGCGCTGTTGACCCGGTGCGGAACCGTGCTAGGGTTCCCGCGGTTGCAGTTGCAGTTCCTCGTACGTTCTTGGACGCCCGCGGCTTCTGGCAGCGGGCGTTTTTCCGTTTCCATGGCTTCCCGGGAGTGGGACGAAGGCAGCAGCCGCAGGCTCGCGAGGTGTGAGTCTGGAGTGAGTTCCCCGAAGGAGACAGCACATGGCACAGGGCACCGTGAAGTGGTTCAACGCCGAGAAGGGCTTCGGCTTCATTGCGCAGGACGGCGGAGGCGCTGACGTTTTCGTTCACTTCTCCGCAATCGTCGCGGACGGCTACCGTTCGCTCGACGAGAACCAGCGCGTGGAGTTCGAGATCACCCAGGGCCCGAAGGGCCCGCAGGCTGAGCAGGTCCGCCGCTTGTTCTTGTTCGGGTCGTGCGTGTCCATGGTTGGTCCCTCCGAGATGCGGAAAATGCCTGACAGGTCCCCCGACCTTGGGGATGCATCGGCCAGATCTCGGC
>JANYIP010000367.1 GCA_025361995.1 Streptomycetales bacterium
GCTCGGTCACCGCGACGACGTCCGACCTCTCCCAGGGCAGCCACACGATCCGCGCCGTCCTCGACCCGCCGCTGCTGCCGCAGTGCAACGGGATCGTGGGCGTGACGGTCACGCAGACCGTCAGCGCGCCGGCCTCGAGCACCTCGCTGACGTCCTCGGTGAACCCCTCGGTCTACGGCCAGGCGACGACGTTCACGGCGAGCGTCACCCGCAGCGACGGAGGTACGCCGTCCGGCAGCGTCCAGTTCCGGGCCGACGGCACCGACCTCGGGGCGCCGCAGACCCTCGACGGGAGCGGCCACGCCGCCATGACAACCGCGGCCCTGCCCGCGGGACTCCACAACATCACCGCGCACTTCACCTCCAGCGGCGGTGAGTCTGACAGCGACGGAGCCCTCTTCCTCGACGTGGTCCCCGGCCAGCTCGTCGAGCCGGCAGCGACGACCACGTCCGTCACGAGCTCACCGAACCCGTCGGTCGAGGGCGATCCCGTGACCCTCGCGGCGAGTGTCGGCGTCGTACCTCCCGGCGGCGGTACGCCGAGCGGAAGCGTGCAGTTCAGATCCGACGGGACGGCCCTCGGTGGGTCGCAGCCGATGGACGGATCCGGCCACGCGAGCATCACGACCAGCGCGCTCAGTCCCGGCTCGCACACGATCACGGCCACCTACCTGCCGGGCGACGGCAATTTCGCGGGCAGCTCGGGGTCGACCAGCCAGTTCGTCAAGGCCGCGACGGTCCTCACCTATACCGGTGCCACGACGTCGGACTACCACGACACCGCGACCCTCTCGGCGCGGCTGACCAGGCGCGACGACGGCGCACCGCTGGCCGGGCGGCCGGTGGCGTTCACGATGGCCGGTGAGAGCTGCTCGGGCACCACCGACGCGAACGGCGTCGCGCCCTGTGCGGTCGTCCCGCAGGAGCCCGCCGGCGCCTACAGTGTCGGCGCGACGTACGCCGGCGACGGGACGTACGCCCCGAGCGCGGTGTCAGGTCCGTTCGTCGTGACCCGTGAGGAGACCACCACGACGTACACCGGGCCGACCGTGGTCCTCGACGGCGGCACGCTGCACGCCTCCGGAGGCCTGCTCGAGGACGGCGCGACGCCGGTCCCCGGCCGCGCGCTGACCTTCACTCTCGGGTCGGGCTCGAGCGCCCAGACGTGCACGGGGTTCACCGACGCGAGCGGCAACGCGGCCTGCGACATCACGGCGGTCGACCAACCGCTGGGACCAGGCACCGTGACCGCGTCCTTCGCGCAGGACCCGTACTACCTGGCGTCCGCCGACACGAGGTCGACGATCGTGTTCGCGTTCCCGAAGGGCGGTGCCTTCGTGGTCGGCGACCGCAGTGCCACCGCGGGGGCGACGGTGACCTACTCCGACAGCCAGTGGTCGAAGGTGAACTCGCTCAGCGGCGGCAGCGCACCGTCGTCGTTCAAGGGCTTTGCCACCGACCCCGGCAACCCGCCGGCCTGCGGCGGCACCTTTACCGCGGACCCCGGCAACAGCGGCCACCCGCCGTCCGCCGTGCCCAGCTACATGGGCGTTCTGGTGACCTCGAGCGTTACCAAGTCCGGCTCGACCATCTCCGGCGCCCGCAGCGGCATCGTCGTGGTCCTGACGACCGGGTCGCCCTCGGGCCGCGGAGTAGTGGTCGCCTCGTTCTGCCCGTGAGCGCGACCACCCGACCCCGAGCGCGGGACCTCGCGCGCGATGGCGTACTTGTGCACCTCGGTGGGACCGTCGTAAAGCCGGAAGGCGCGCCAGTCGCGGAAGATCATGCCGACCGGGGTCTGCCAGGTGCCGAGCGCTCCGCGCAGGCTGGCCACCGGCAGTCGGAGCACATCAGGGGCAGACCGGGAGTGGTCGCGGCTACGGCGTGATGACCAGCCGGTCCCCGCTGGCCGCAGCCTGCACCCAGGCCCGCTCGACGTCGGAGAGCGACACCGCGCGCCCTTCGACGGAGAACGTCCCCCGCGCCGGCTCGGCAGCGAGCTCGGGGAGCTCGGGGAGCTCGGGGAGCTCGCCCAGGATCGCCCTGGTGGCCGCTGATCCCTGGCCACTGCCCACGATCCCCGGCCGGGTTGCCCGCAGTGCGGTGGAGGGGGATCGGGGAGACCACGCCGCCGACCCAACCGACCTGGATCCAGAAAAGCGGCTGCTGGTCGTCCGCGTGCGCGGGAACGATTGCCCGCAGCGCAGCTGCGGTGGCCTCGTCGGTCGTCACGAGCAAGTCGGCGTCGTCGCCCACGAGCGCCCCCAGTCGTGCACCATCGCGGGCCGCAGCCGTGACGTGGCCGGCTCCGAGGTGTTGAGCCACCTGGACGGCCAGCCGACCGGCGTTGCCGGTGGCACCGATCACCATGACGCGCGCTGCCCGGGCGCGAACGGGATCCGCCGGCGCAGTGCCAACCAGGAAGCCATGGCCGGGTTCATGGTGGCCGCGGTGACGCAACCGGCTACGCAGACGGCGTTCGCGAATATTCAAGCTGGCAGCCCCTGATGGGTCTGTTCATCCCACGGGCGCAGATGGCTCATGAAGCGGCACGGAGGGGCGTCCGGATCGGACGGGATCACTCCTTGGGTCGGCTGGCCTCAGCGACCACGCCCGCGCCTGCACGCAGAAACTCGATATCTCCGTGGGGCGTCCTGATGAGGACTCGCTCCGGACGGATTCCGTGTGCGGCTATGGGGGTCACGGTGACCTCGCTGGTCGGGATGACAAACGTTGGCATCACGGCTGCAACCAGCCTGGCCGATGGGCCCAGCTGGATCTCCTGTGAGCGCACGGTGAGGCGGGCCAGGGGGCTTGAAGCCCTCGTCCCCGCGCCCGACCCAGCCCAGTTCACTCCGCCGGTGAACGTCACGTCTGCGACGGAAGGCCTCGAAAACGGCTGGAGATACGGGTGCAGAGGTCCGTTCGAGAGGGTCCTGCGGAAGGCGTACCCGACACCCACGAAGACGAGCGGAACCCAGACCACCAAGACCCAGGCCATCAGGTTGACTCAGCGTCAGAGAGGGCCATAGACCCATCATCGGCCCTGAGGTAAGCGAACCCAATGGCCGCATATGGGGCTGTGCACCGAAGGCGGTCATGTGATTGGTGAGCTGTGCCTGCTCGCCGGTGGGGGCTTGTGTCGGTGGTGCCGGTAGGCGGCGGTCAGCATCGGAGCTGCTGGTGGGGGTCGAGGGTGAAGATGGGTCTGGCGCCGGGGACGGCAGTGATGGTGAATGCGCCGGGTGGGTGTTTGCCGACCTGGGCGCCGTCGGATCGGTGAACAAGTCGGTGGTGGTAGCCGCAGAGGGCTGCGAGGTTGTCGAGGGTGGTTTCGCCGTGGTGGGCCCAGTGGATGATGTGGTGGATGTGTCGGGCGATGGCTCCGCAGCCTGGGTGGGCGCAGGTGAAGTTGTCTCTGATGAGGACGGCCATGCGTAGGTGGAAGGGGACGGCGTAGACGGTGCGACCGGCGTCTAGGGGCTGGGACTCCCCACCCAGGACGATCGGCAGGATTCTTCCGTCGCAGCACAACCGGCGGGCGGTGGACGCGGACATGGGGTGCCCGTTGGGCAGGGTGGTGGCGGGGGCACCGCCGAGGTGCCCGACCAGCGTCGCGTACGGAATCGTCACGATGATGGTGGGGGCGGCGCCGTTGGTGGTGGGCATCTCTTTCGC
>JANYIP010000387.1 GCA_025361995.1 Streptomycetales bacterium
GCTGGGTGCCCAGCGGCTGCGCCAGCCCGATGCGACCGAGGTGACCAGCGTCAGCCTCCCTGCTCCAGCCGAGAGCGGCACGGGCAGCGGGTCGCCCGCATGGCGCACCCGGTCCACCCGGTACGTGAAGGCGCCCTGGGCAGTCGTCGCCGACAGCAGGTCGCCGGGCCGTAGCGCCGTGATCCGGCCGAACGGGCCGCCGAAGGCGGCGCGGCGCCCCATCACGACGGACACCCCGGGCTGGCCGGGCAGCACGGTGTCGCGGCGGTGGCCAGGCCCGGCCTGGAGGTCGCCGGCAGCGGTCCCCTCGACGACGACAAGATCACGGATCCCGGCCCGCGGCGCCTGCAGCAGCACGACCGGCGTACCGGGCGAGATCGCACCTGTCGGCTCCGACTGCGGGTCTGCCAGGCTCTCGCGGAACGAGGCGTAGAGCTCAGCCTGGCTGCGGTTCTCCTGCAGCGCGCTCAGCCCGAGCGCGTACCCGACCGACCAGGCCGCGAGCAGGCTGATCGTGACGCCCACCCGCAGGGAGATCGCCAGCCAGGCAGGCCGAGCTGGCCGGGCCGCTCGAGCCTGCCGTGGCGACCTGCCCGGGCGACCCGCGGCGTCGCTCGCCGTGGGCTCACCGCCCAGCTCGTCGTCGTACTCGCTCAGATCGATCATCTCGGTCGCCGTCACCTCCGCAGCCCCCTCGACCGGACCCACCATCGGCCGACCTGCCTGCGGGCCCAGCCGACCAGCTGTGCGGACGGTACGGCGAGCCTGCCGAGGCCGCCGAGCACGGCGAGCAGGAGCAGCACCGGGAGCACGTACCCGGCCGCACCAGGGCTGACCGACGTCGTCGTGCCCAGCGACACTGCCTTGGCGGGAGGCTGGGCCGTCGTGGTCGAACCGCCACCGGTCGCCGACGGCGCCGGTGAGGCCGGCGGGGCAACCGGCGGCGTCGGCACCGGGGTCGTCCCAGAGCCGGCTGCGGTCGCCGGGTTCGGGTTGGCGGCGGTCCCTCCGTGCTGCGCAGCCACCGCGGTCGCCGCCTGCACGGCGTACGCCGCCATCGCGGCCAGCCCGTTGGACTTGGTCATCGGGAGGTAGCCGGGGGGCAGCTGGCCGTTGCCCGGCCCCGGCGTCTGCCCGGCCCCGGAGACGTACCGGATCAGGGACGCGTAGTCCTTCGCGTCCGCCGCCGGGAGTCCGGAGGTGGGCACGTCGGCGTAGACGACCATGGTCCCCGGGTACGCGGCAGCCCCGGCGGCGGCGGTCCGCAGCTGGTCGTACGACACCGGCCACGTGCCGGTGGACGGGTCGAGGGTCAGCAGCTTGGTCGCCGCCAGCATCGACGCGTTGCTCGGCGCCACGAACGTACGCCCGTCGGCCGACGTGAACTGCCCGGCCGCGGTGGCCGAAGTCTGGGTCAGCAATGCCGCAGTCGTCAGCTGGTAGCGGGCCGCGTCACCGAGGGAGGTGATCCCGATCATGAAGCGGTGCCCCACGGTCTGGCGCCCGAGCGGGACCAGCTTCTCGCCGTCGCTCGTCCCGTCCGGCCCCATCTGGCAGATCGTCGTGGAGTTGGCCATCGTGAACTGCATGGCCTGCGTGATGGTGGCCAGCCGCAGCGCGGGTGCGGCCACCAGCGGCAGGAACGGCACCGGGGTGTTGTGCAGGCAGTCGTTGGCCGAGGACGCGTACATCAGCGGCGGCTCGAACGTGTCGCGAAGCGGCCAGATGTCCACCGGAAGCGTGATCCCGCGGTAGGCCGGGTTCACCACCATCCCCCACGGGTCGGCAGCCCCCGCCAACCAGGCCCTGGCCTCCGGGTCGGCCTCGATGTACGAGGTCAGCGCGTACATGGCGTCGGAGTCGCTCGACAGGGCGAGCAGGGTTGACGCGCTCTCGGACGCGGCGACGCCCTGCTCGACCCCGGGGTTGAGCGCCTGGAACTCGGGGTCGAGGCTAATGTCCAGCGGGTTCTGCGCGAGCTGGTTGTCCTCAGTCTTGATGGCGTTGATGGCCGGGTAGGACTCGGTCAGCAGCTTGGCAAGCAGGCGCGGGGTCAGCTTGAGCTGCGTGTAGGGCCGGCCCTGCGCGTCGTCGATCGCGTAGACGATCCCGAAGCCGGTCACGGCCACGGGCGCGCTGACCACCGGTCTGGAGTACGTCCCGGCCGGCGCGCGGCTGACGAACGCAGCCTCGACATTCCCTACCGCAAGCAGGTTGCGGGCCTGCGGTTCCCCGGTCTGGATGTGCTTGAACCGGAACAGCTTGCGGTTCAGGCAGAACGTCGGCGCCCATTGCGTGGTCGCCTGGGTCAACAGCTCGGACCCGTAGACGTCGACCCGGGACGAGGCGGAGACGATGTCGCACACGTTGCCCAGCGGGGCGAAGCTCAGCGGGACGGTGAGTCGGCCTTGCCAGTTCGAGGCCGCCCACCACAGCGCCCCGCTGACGGCAGGGTCCTCCCCCCCCGATCGGGGGGACGACCTGCAGATCGG
>JANYIP010000014.1 GCA_025361995.1 Streptomycetales bacterium
CGCCCTCGCCGCCGGGGCGCCGGTGGTGGCTCTGGAGTCGACCATCATCAGCCACGGGCTGCCCCGTCCGGACAACCTCGCCATCGCGCGGCAGATCGAGCAGGCGGTCCGCGACGGCGGCGCCGTACCCGCCACGATCGCCGTCGTCGGGGGCACGGTCTGCGTCGGTCTCGACGACGACCAGCTCGCCACCATCGCGACCAGCGACGACGTGGTGAAGGTGAGCGTCCGGGACCTCGGCACGGTCGTCGCGCGCGGCGGCAACGGTGCCACCACCGTCGCCTCGACCAGCCACGTCGCGGCGCTGGTCGGTATCGGCGTCTTCGCCACCGGCGGCCTCGGCGGCGTCCACCGCGGCGCCCGCGACAGCTGGGACGAGTCGGCCGACCTGACCACCCTGGGCACCACCGGGATCACCGTCGTGTGCGCCGGCGTGAAGTCGATCCTGGACGTCGGGGCCACCCTCGAACGGCTGGAGACCTTGAACATCGGGCTGGTGGGATACGGCACCGACCGCTTCCCCGGCTTCTACCTGACGGACTCCGGCTTCGGGCTGGAGTGGCGGGTCGACTCCCCCGCCGAGGTCGCGGCGGTCATGGCCGCCCGCCGCGCGCTCGGGCTGGCGTCCGCACTCCTGGTCGCGAACCCGCTCCCGCCGCAGGACGCGCTCGACCGGCAGCTCCACGACTGGGCACTGACCAGCGGGATGGAAGCTTCGGCCGCAGCCGGCATCACCGGCAAGGACGTGACGCCGTTCCTGCTGGACTGGTTCCATCGCGAGACGGCCGGCGCGAGCCTCACGGCCAACATCGCGATCATCCTCAACAACGCCGCCCTGGCCGCCCGGATCGCCGTCGCCGCCGGTCCTGCGCCACTGGTTGTATGACAGCTCCTCCACCGGTCGTCTGCGTCGGTGACCTCATGACCGACGTGGTCGCGCTCTCGTCGCGCACGGTGTCGGTGGGCAGCGACACCCGCTCGAGCGTACGGATCTCCGGTGGCGGCTCGGCGGCGAACACTGCGGCCTGGCTGGCGTCCAGCGGCCATCCGGTGGCGTACGTCGGGCGGGCCGGTGACGACGCCTTCGGGCGGGCGGCGACCGACGAGCTGGCCCGGGTCGGCGTCGACGTCCGTGTCGTGCTCGACCCCGAGCGGCCCACCGGGATCTGCGTCGTCGTGGTCACCCCGGACGGGCAGCGGTCGATGTTCCCCGACGCCGGCGCGAACGCCGCACTGTCGCCTGACGACCTGCCGGCCGACCTCTTCGTTGGCGGGGCGCACCTGCACCTGTCCGGGTACGCGCTGCTCACCCCCGGCTCGCGCCCGGCTGCGCTGGCCGCTCTGGCCAGGGCCCGCCAGGTCGGCATGACGACCTCGATCGACCCTGCCTCAGCAGGTCCGCTGGCGGTCGTGGGCGCCACGCAGTTCCTGGCGTGGACAGCCGGCGCCGACCTGCTGCTGGCCAACGACGACGAGGCCCGGCTGCTGGCCGGCTGCGACGACGCCACAGCCACGCGGGCCGCTGGGGCCGAGCTCGCCCGCACGTACCGCGAGGTCGTGGTCAAGCTCGGAGCCGGCGGCGCAGACTGGTTCCGGACTACCGGCGGCGGCTCAGCGGACCACGTCGCGGTGCCGGCCGTACCCGTCGAGATCGTCGACTCGACCGGGGCCGGGGACTGCTTCGCCGCAGGGTTCCTCCCGCCCTGGCGCAGCGGCGCCGATCCCGTCGACTCCCTCGCCGCCGGCTGTGCGCTGGCCGCCCAGGTGGTGACCCGGGCCGGCGCCCGGCCCGCCTAACCGCCGACTCGCCGGTGCGGGCTCGATAATGGAGCCATGGCTCGCCGTACCCCCACCCCCCCGCCCGAAGACTTCGTCGAGCGCATCGTCGATGTCGACGTCTCCGACGAGATGCAGGGCTCGTTCCTCGAGTACGCGTACTCGGTCATCTACTCCCGGGCGCTGCCCGACGCTCGCGACGGGCTGAAGCCGGTGCACCGGCGGATCCTCTACCAGATGGCCGACATGGGCCTGCGCCCCGACCGCGGCCACGTGAAGAGCGCCCGGGTCGTCGGCGAGGTCATGGGCAAGCTGCACCCGCACGGCGACGGCGCGATCTATGACGCGCTGGTCCGGATGGCGCAGCCGTTCTCGATGCGCGTTCCGCTGATCGACGGCCACGGCAACTTCGGCTCGCTCGACGACGGCCCGGCGGCCATGCGGTACACCGAGTGCCGCCTCGACCCGGCCGCGCTGCTCATGACGACGAGCCTCGACGAGGACACCGTCGACTTCGGCGCCAACTACGACGGCCAGCTGACCGAGCCGTCCGTGCTCCCGGCAGCCTTCCCGAACCTGCTCGTCAACGGGTCGTCCGGCATCGCCGTCGGCATGGCCACGAACATGCCGCCGCACAACCTCGGCGAGGTCATCGCCGCGGCCCGGCACCTGATCAAGCACCCGAACGCCTCGCTGGACGACATCATGCGGTTCGTCCCGGGCCCCGACCTGCCGACCGGCGGCAAAATCGTCGGGCTCGACGGCATCAGGGACGCGTACGAAAGCGGCCGCGGGACGTTCCGGGTCCGCGCTGCCACCCGGGTGGACAGCATCACCCCACGCCGGCGCGGCATCGTGGTCACCGAGCTGCCGTACGGCGTGGGTCCGGAGAAGGTGATCGAGAAGATCGCCGAGCACGTGAAGTCCAAGCGGCTGCAGGGGATCTCGAACGTCACCGACCTGTCCGACGGCCGGCACGGGCTGCGCCTGGTCATCGAGGTCAAGAGCGGGTTCGTGCCCGAGGCGGTGCTCGAGCAGCTCTACCGCCTCACCCCGATGGAGGACTCCTTCGGCATCAACAACGTCGCGCTCGTCGACGGCCAGCCGCGCACGCTCGGCCTGGTCGAGCTGCTCCGCGTGTACGTCGAGCACCGGCTCGACATCGTGCGCAGGCGCACTGCCTACCGCAAGCGGCGCGCGCAGGAACGGCTGCATCTCGTCCAGGGCCTGCTGGTCGCGATCATCGACATCGACGAGGTCATCCAGCTGATCCGTACGTCGGACGACGCCGCCGAGGCCAAGGCCCGGCTGATCACCGTCTTCGACCTCAGCGACGTTCAGGCCACGTACATCCTGGACATGCCGCTGCGCCGGCTCACCAAGTTCAGCCGGATCGACCTGGAGACCGAGCGCGACCAGCTGACCCAGACCATCGACGAGCTTGCCGCGATCCTCGACGACGACGCGCTGCTGCGACGTACCGTCTCGGACGAGCTCGCGGACGTGGCGAAAGCCTTCGCGACCCCGCGCCGCACCGTGCTGCTGGAGTCGGCGGGGGTCTCGGCCACGACTGCGGCGGCCGCGGCCAGCCCCTCGCTCGAGGTGTCCGACGACCCGTGCGTGGTGCTGCTGTCATCGACCGGCCTGCTCGCCAGGGCCGCGCTCTCCGACGAGGCGAGCGCCGGGCCGGACGCCGGTCGCAGCAAGCACGACGTGATCGTGTCCGCGGTGGCCAGCACCGTACGCGGCGACGTCGGCGTGGTCACCAGCGCCGGGCGGATGCTGCGCCTCGCGGTGCTCGACCTGCCGTCGCTGCCACCGACCGCGACCGCGCCGAGCCTGGCCGGCGGAGCCCCGCTGAGCGAGTTCCTCGAGCTGGAGCCCGGCGAGCGGGTCCTGGCGATGGCGACGCTCACCGCCGCCGCCGCGGGACCGGACGGGTCACCCGGGATCGCGCTGGGGACCGCGAACGGTGTGGTCAAACGGGTCCAGCCCGACTACCCGGCCAACCGGGACGCCTTCGAGCTCGTCCGGCTCGAGCCCGGCGACTCGGTCGTCGGCGCGGTGGAGCTGCGTAGCGGGTCCGAGGACCTCGTCTTCGTCACCTCCGACGCCCAGCTCCTGCACTTCGGTGCCGCAGCCGTACGCCCCCAAGGTCGCGCAGCCGGCGGGATGGCCGGCGTCCGGCTCACTCCGGGCGAACGCGTCGTCTTCTTCGGTGCCTTCGACCCCTCGGCTGACGCCGTGGTCGTCACCGTCGCCGGGTCGTCATCGGCCCTCCCCGGTACGGAGCCCGGCAGCGGCAAGGTGACGCCGTACTCCGAGTACCCCGCGAAGGGGCGCGCCACCGGCGGCGTCCGGTGCCAGCGGTTCCTGCGCGGCGAGGACGCGCTGCTGCTCGCCTGGGTCGGCCCGACGCCGGCCCACGCGGCGACGGCGGCCGGGGTGCCCGTCGACCTCCCGCCTGCCACCGGTCGCCGGGACGGCTCCGGCGAGACCCTGCCACAGCCGCTGGGCGCAGTGTCCTCCAGTTCGCTGGCACCTGGCGGTGCCTCATGACCGAGCTCGCCGACCGCTGCTCGACCCTGGCCCGGGCGCTGGCCGAACCTCTCCCCGGGACGGCTCCGCTGGCGACCACCTGGATCGCCCTCGAGCAGGAGGGCCCGTGGGGGCACAAGGCGCTGACCGAGAGCCACCTCGACCCGACCGTCGGAGCCGAGCTGACCGCCCGCGCTGATGGCACCACAGGGGTGGCTGGGCCCGGCGTCACGGTCGTCCTGATCCGCCGCGTCGGCCACCACGCCGACCCCGCGTCCGGCCAGCTGCCGAGCCGGCCACCCGGACCACAGCCGGCTAAGCCACCCGCGCGGTCGGTCTGGATCGCGTACACCGGCCCGCAGCCGTGGCTCGCGCACGCCAGCATCAGCGACCCCGCGCTCCTGCTCGACCTCGACTTCGGCGCACTCGCCGCCGGAGTCCAGCCCGATCTCGGGGAGCCGGACGACGCACGACTGTTGTTGGTATGCACCAACTCCCGTCGTGACGAGTGCTGTGCGCTGATCGGCCGACCGCTGGCCGTCGAGCTCGCGGCGGCCAACCCGGGCCGGGTGTGGGAGTCCAGCCACCTCGGCGGGCACCGCCTCGCGCCGGTCGTGCTCTCGCTGCCCGACGGCTTCGTGTACGGCGGTCCGCACGCCGGCGCCCTCTCGCTCAGCGCGTGCCGAGGACGCTCCTCGTTGAGCCGTCCCGCGCAGGCAGCCGAGCTCGCGGCGCTCGCGGTCAGCGCCGACCCCCGACCCCGGCCGCTGACCGTCACAGCAGCCGGCGACGACTGGCGCGTGACGGACGGTGAGGCCGGCGATGGCGCCGGCTCTGCGCTCTACCGCGTCGACGCCGTCCCCAACGATCCGCCCCGCAAGGAGTCGTGCAAGAAGGGGCCGGTGTTGTCCGTCGCGCACGTCGCTGCCAGGGTGGACCAATGAGCAACGAGGACTTCCAGGACCTGGTCCTCGGCAACGCTGCGTACGCCGAGACCTTCGACCGGGGTGGGCTCGAGCCGCTGGCTGCCCGAGGGCTGGCGATCCTGACCTGCATGGACTCACGGATCGAGCCGCTCGCCGCGCTGGGCCTGGCCGCCGGAGACGCCAAGATCTTGCGCAACGCCGGCGCTCGGGTCACCGAGGACGTGCTGCGGACCTTGGTTCTCGCGGTGTACCTGCTCGGCGTCAACCGCGTGCTCGTGATGCCGCACACCCAGTGCCGGATGGCGCAAGCCACCGAGGACGAGATCCACGCCGTCATCGGCGAGCGGGCCGGCGTCGACACTCGGAGCCTGGAGTTCCGTACCAGCAAGGACCAGGTCGGCACCCTGAGCTCGGACCTCGTGCGGATCCGCTCGTACCCGCTGCTCCCGGCGGGTCTCGTCGTCGGCGGCGCCATGTACGACGTACGGACTGGACGGCTCGAGATCCTCGACCCCGGTGCCTGAGCCAGCACACCCAGCTGGCCTGCCCGGGCTGCCGTTCGCGTCGGCAGGCGACTGGGAGCGCTGGCTCGAGCGCGAGCACGGCAGCTCGGACGGGATCTGGCTGCAGGCGCTTCCGCGCGGCGTGATCCATCGCTCGATGCGACATCTGGTGACTCCCTCTGGGTCGGCTCATCACATGGCGTGGACGTGGTACCCAGGGCACCTGCTGCCGATGCCCACCGAGTGGTGAACCCCTGATGAACAACAGGAGCTGCGGCGGGGCTTGCGGCTGAGGCCGCGACCCGCAGACGTGCGGGTATGGGGCCGAAAGTCGGAAACTCTGCGCCCCGCCTTCGGACACCGGAGCGCGCGAGCATCCAGATCAGGCGCATCCCAGCCGCGATTCCTGCACGGCACGGGCGAGGCTCAACGGCCGGTGACGTTGTCGACGCCCGAACAGTGGTGGCTGGGCTACCTCTTGCTGTGGATCTTCGTCTTTCCCTCCACCAGGTCCTCGACCACCTCATCGACAGCGCCACCGTGGCATCCCAGAACGTGCGCGGCTGGCTCAAGGCTGTCTGGGAGCGGCACCTGTCGTTCATGGACGACCGGGTGTCCTACCGGGCCCGGGTCGTCGCCGGCGTCGCCGCCTCGTGGAGGTCACCGAGCTCGACCCAAAGATCTGTCTCTTCTTCACCGGCGTGCACGAGCTGACCCTGGGGCTCCGGGGCATCGTCCTCGCCGCGCCGGCGTTCGCCGAAGACCAGTAGGGGCATAACCAGACGGCTTATTGACGGGGCCACGCGCAAGGAGCAGATTGCAAGCAGCGGGGGCGCTCTGTGGAGGAACTCATGCATGCTCTCAGCGGTTCCGGACGGTTCGCGAGGCGACGTCTCGCCGTGGTCGTCGGAATGACGCTGGTGGCGGTGTCCGCGACGCTCGCGGCGCCGTCGTCGGCGCTGGCCATCGGCGACCCGAGCCCGCCGCAGTGCTTCGTCACCGCGACGCCCAACCCGTCGCCGCTGGGTTCGCCGGTGTCGTTCCGGTTCTTCGTGAGCACTGGGACCGACACCCCACCGGGACCCTTCGGCGTCGTCGCCTTCTTCGACGGAGCCTCCCTCCTCGAGAGCGACCCCCTGATCCCCGACGGCCTGACCGTCGACCACAGCTCGGTCACGGCGACGAGGTCCGACCTCTCCCAGGGCACCCACACGATCCGCGCCGTCCTCGCCACCCTGC
>JANYIP010000149.1 GCA_025361995.1 Streptomycetales bacterium
CGCCATCGCCGGCGAGACGTTCCGTACCGAGATCGATGCCGGCGGCGTCGTCCTCGAGACGTGGTTCCAGCCCCGGTTCGCCGCGGACGGGACCTTGGTCGAGATCCTTGCGGTGTCGTGGGACATCACCGAGGCGCTGCAGACGCGCGAGGCGAAGCGCGAGGTCGCCGAGCAGCAGCGCGCGATGCTGCTGCAGATGCTCGCTGTCCAAGAGGCCGAGCGGCACGAGCTGGCGGGCCGGATGCACGACGACCTGATCCAGGTGCTCGCGGCCGTCGACCTGAGGGTCCAGCTGCTCACCAAGAAGCTGGACGACCAGGGCCAGCTCGAGCTCTCCGGAGAGGTCGACGCGCTGCACGAGTCGATCCACAGCGCCATCGAGCGCCTGCGCGGGGTGCTCTTCGCGCTGGAGCCGCCCCGGCTCGGCGACGGGTTCACCGGGGCGCTGCGCGACCTCGCGGCCGGCACCCTCCAGGGCACCGAGGTCGCCTACGAAGTCGTCGCCCCGTCAGAGCAGACGATCGGAGAGTCAGCGGCGCAGGTGCTCTACCGGGTCGCGGCGGAGGCACTGTCCAACGTGGCCCGGCACGCTCGGGCCAGGTTCGTCGTGGTGACGCTTGCCGCCGAGAGCCTCGGATGGGCGCTGACGGTCGTCGACGACGGGGTCGGGCCGGGACCTGACGGGTTCCTCGAGCGGCCCGGCCACCGCGGTCTGGTCGGGATGCGCGACCGGATCAAGAGAGCTGGCGGGCAGCTGACCTTGCACACCGAGCCGACCGGCGGCACCCAACTGCGTGCCTGGGTGCCCAACCAGGTCGGTGCGCTGCTTGCCGACGTACCACCGATCGACCTGCGTGAGCCGCTGCGCGAGATCCTCGACGAGGCCGACGAGGCATTCATCGCGCTGGACCTGGAGTGGAACTACGTCTTCGTCAACCGCCGTGCGGCCCAGCTCGCCGGCAAGGACGCCAGGAAGCTGGAGGGCCGGCAGATCTGGTTCGAGTTCCCGGCGTCGGTGGGGTCGAACTTCTACGTACAGTGCCACCGGGCGATGGCGGAGCAGCGGCCGGTGGAGTTCGCGGACTTCACTGCGGGCCGCTGGCTGGAGAACCGGCTGCTACCGACAAAGCAGGGTCTGTTCGCCTTCTACCGCGACGTCACCGACCAGCGCCGGGCATGGCAGCGCGCCGACCACTCGGGCGACGCAGGTGCCCTGCTGCTGGCAGCCGTGGGGAAGGCGTCCGAGGTCGACGACGAGCAGGGGCGGGTCCAGCGGATCCTGCAGGCCATCGTCGACAGCCGGTGGTTCACCGGTGCCCGCGTGATCGGCGGGGACGGCGAGGTGTTCGCCGAGGCCGTGGGCGCGGGAGGTGCCGGACTGCGGTCGGGCGGCCTGGTCGTCGCCGGCTCGCAGCTGCTGTCCGAGCCGTTGATCGGGATCGACGGGCGGGTCGAGTTCGAGGGCCAGGTGCCGGTGCACCTGGCTGTGCGCTGGCTCGCCAGGGTGGTGGCCGCGCTCGTGACCCCCGCCGTACGACGACACCCCTCGCAGCGCCCCGACGTCTGACGAACACGTCCTCGACCGCCAGCGTCAAGGGCGTCGAGGCCGTCGTGTCCCGAGGTTGTTGAGGCCGGGTCGGTCGGGGGCTGACCTTAGGCTGACGGGCATGGCCGACCCGTCCACCTACCGTCCCGCCCCCGGCTCGGTGCCGGACGAGCCGGGGGTGTACAGGTTCCGGGACGAGCATGGCCGGGTGATCTACGTCGGCAAGGCCAAGAGCCTGCGGCAACGCCTTGGCTCGTACTTCCAGGACATCTCCGGGCTGCACCCGCGGACCCAGACGATGGTGACCACCGCGGCATCGGTCGAGTGGACCGTGGTGGCCACCGAGGTCGAGGCGTTCCAGCTCGAGTACTCCTGGATCAAGGAGTACGACCCGCGGTTCAACGTGAAGTACCGCGACGACAAGAGCTACCCGTACCTCGCGGTGACCCTGGACGAGGAGTTCCCGCGGGTCCAGGTGATGCGCGGCGCCAAGCGCAAGGGGGTGCGCTACTTCGGGCCGTACGCGCACGCCTGGGCGATCAGGGAGACGGTGGACCTGCTGCTCCGGGTGTTCCCGGTGCGGACGTGCAGCGCCGGGGTGTTCCGGCGGGCCGGGCAGATCGGGCGGCCCTGCCTGCTCGGGTACATCGGCAAGTGCTCGGCGCCCTGCGTGGGGCGGGTGGATGCGCAGGCGCACCGGGCTGTCGTGCTGGACTTCTGCGACTTCATGGCCGGCCAGACCGACGTGTTCACCCGGCGGCTGGAGTCACGGATGCGCGACGCGGCGGAGGAGCTGGACTTCGAGCGGGCGGCCCGCCTGCGTGACGACATCGGGGCGCTGCGTCGGGCGATGGAGAAGAGCGCGGTCGTCCTCGGCGACGGGACCGACGCTGACGTCATCGCGCTCGCCGACGACCCGCTCGAAGCGGCGGTCCAGGTGTTCCACGTCCGGGGCGGCCGGATCCGCGGTCAGCGGGGGTTCGTGGTCGAGCGGGTGGAGGAGCTCTCGACCGGCGGCCTGGTCGAGCACCTCCTCGTCCAGCTGTACGGCGGCGAGTCCGGCGACACGGTGCCGCGAGAGGTCCTGGTGCCAGCGCTGCCGGACGACCCCGAGGACGTCGCCGCCCTGGTCGCCTGGCTGTCCGAGAAGAGGTCCGGCCCGGTGGACCTGAGGGTGCCCCAGCGCGGGGACAAGCGAGCTCTGATGGACACGGTGGCGCGCAACGCCCAGCAGTCGCTCGCCCTGCACAAGACCAAGCGGGCCGGCGACCTGACGTCGCGCAGCCTCGCGCTGAACGAGCTGCAGGCCGCGCTGGACCTGCCCTCAGCTCCGCTGCGCATCGAGTGCTTCGACATCTCGAACCTGCAGGGCACTGACATCGTCGCGTCGATGGTCGTCTTCGAGGACGGCCTCGCGCGCAAGTCGGAGTACCGCCGCTTCGCCATCCGTACGGTCGGCGAGAACGGCTCGGACGACGTACGCAGCATGCACGAGGTCATCACCCGACGGTTCCGGCGGTACCTCGAGGAACGCTCGGACTCCCCGGAGTCGGAGATGGACGAGATCGGCCGGCCCAAGAAGTTCGCGTACGCCCCGAACCTCGTGGTCGTCGACGGCGGTGCGCCGCAGGTCGAGGCGGCCCGGCGTGCGCTCGAGGAGCTCGGCATCACCGAGGTCGCGCTCTGTGGCCTCGCCAAGCGGCTCGAGGAGGTGTGGCTGCCTGGCGACCCCGACCCGGTGATCCTGCCGCGGGCGAGCGAGGCGCTGTACCTGCTGCAACGGGTGCGTGACGAGGCGCACCGGTTTGCGATCGGGTACCACCGTCAGAAGCGGTCCCGTGGCATGGTCGACTCGGCGCTGGACGCTGTCCCGGGGCTGGGGGAGACCCGCCGGGCCGCACTGCTCAAGCACTTCGGCTCGTTGAAGCGGTTGCGTGCCGCCACGGTCGAGGAGCTCGTCGAGGTGCCCGGGATCGGTGCGACCACTGCGGCCGCGATCACGACGGCGTTCGCGGCCGCCGACGCCGGACCCCGACCCGAGCCCGCCGTGAACGTCGGCACCGGCGAGATCCTCGACGAAGGGTGAGTGGGAGTGTGAGTCACCGGCGATCCGCGAGAGGATGACTGCGTGACTGCCAGCCCCGAACCGCTGCCGGGCGTGCCGGAACTCACCATCCTGACCGGTATGTCCGGGGCCGGGCGGAGCACCGCGGCGCGCTGTCTGGAGGACCTCGGCTGGTTCGTCGTCGACAACCTCCCGCCGGGGCTCCTCGGCTCGATGATCGAGCTCGCCGGGCTCACCCAGGGCTCGGTCCCGCGGATCGCCGTGGTCGTCGACGTCCGCGGCCGTTCCTTCTTCGCCGACCTGCGGACGGCGCTGGACCGGCTGGCGTTCCTCGCGGTCGACCCCCGGGTCGTCTACCTCGAGGCCAGTGACGACGTCCTCGTACGCCGCTTCGAGGGAGTCCGCCGCAAGCACCCCCTGCAGGACGACGGCCGGATCATCGACGGCATCGGCCGCGAGCGCGCGCTGCTGGAAGATCTGCGCGGGGAAGCCGACCTCGTCATCGACACCTCTGAGCTCAACGTCCACCAGCTGCGGATGCAGATCGAGCAGGCTTTCGCGGGCGACGAGCGCACGGCGCTCCAGGCCACGGTGCTCTCGTTCGGCTTCAAGTACGGGCTCCCGGTGGACGCGGACCTCGTGGTCGACGTCCGGTTCCTGCCCAACCCGCACTGGGTGCCCGAGCTGCGTCCGCTCACCGGCCTCGACGCGTCCGTCGCTGCGTACGTGTTCGGGAACCCCGACGCCGACGAGCTGCTGCGCCGCTATGGCGACGTCCTGCGGCTGATCGTCCCCGGATACCTGCGTGAAGGGAAGCGGTACCTGACGCTGGCAGTGGGCTGCACCGGCGGCAAGCACCGCAGCGTGGCCATCGCCGAGGCGGTCGGACGGCTGCTGCGTGCCGAGGGGATCGAGACCCACGTCGTCCACCGCGACCTGGGGCGCGAGTGAGCGAGCCCGGCCGGGTGGTCGCCCTCGGGGGTGGCCACGGGCTGGCGGCGTCGCTGTCCGCGCTGCGCCGTGTCACGGCTGAGCTCACCGCGATCGTGACGGTCGCGGACGACGGTGGGTCGAGCGGACGGTTGCGCCGGGAGTTCGACTGCCTCCCACCGGGCGACCTGCGGATGGCCTTGGCCGCGCTGTGCGGGGACGACGAGTGGGGAAGGCTCTGGAGCCGGGTCGCCCAGCACCGGTTCGAGGTCGGGCCCGCCCAGAGCGGCAGCGACGACACGATGGGGGGCCACTCGGTCGGCAACCTGCTGATCCTGGCGCTGTGGCAGCTGCTCGGTGACCCCGTCGAGGGCCTCGACCAGGTCGGGCGGCTGCTGGGCGCGCAAGGCCGCGTCCTGCCGATGTCGCTGGACCCGATCGACATCGAGGCGGACGTCATGATGACGGGGGAGTGCGAGCTGACCCGGGTGCGCGGACAGGTGGAGGTCGCGTCGTCGCCTGGCCGACTGGTCGCGGTGCGCCTCTACCCGGACGCGCCACGGGCCTGCCCCGAGGCGGTGGAAGCTGTCGAGCAGGCCGACTGGGTGGTGCTGGGCCCGGGGTCGTGGTTCACCAGTGTCCTGCCGCACCTGCTGATGCCGGAGCTGCGCGACGCGATCACTCGCACATCCGCCCGTCGGGTGGTCGCCTTGAACTTGGCTCCGCAGGTCGGCGAGACGACCGGCTACTCCCCGGAGCAGCACCTCGAGGTGCTCGCGGCACACGCCCCGGACCTCACCCTCGATCACGTGGTCGCCGACAAGACGGCGGTGTCCGACCCGGCCCGGCTGGCCTCGGTGGCGAAGACCTTCGGTGCAGAACTGGTACTGGCAGATGTCGCTGCCAAGGATGCTGCTGGCGTCGGGATGCCGCGTCACGACCCCGAGCTCCTGGCCGCGGCGTACGGAGAGCTCCTGAGAGGTGGCAAGATCCCACCATGGCGATGACGGCTGCGGTCAAGGATGAGTTGTCGCGGCTCACGGTCACGAAACCCTGCTGCCGCAAGGCGGAGGTCTCGGCCATGCTCCGGTTCGCCGGTGGCCTGCACATCGTCGGTGGCCGCATCGTCGTCGAGGCCGAGCTCGACACCGGGGCGGCGGCCCGTCGGCTGCGCCGCGAGATCGCCGAGGTCTTCGGGCAGGTCAGCGAGGTGGCCGTGCTGGCCCCCGGTGGCCTTCGCCGGGGGAACCGGTACGTCGTGCGGGTGGTCAAGGACGGCGAGGCGCTCGCCCGGCAGACCGGCCTGCTCGACGGTCGTGGCCGACCGGTCCGCGGCCTGCCGCCGCAGGTGGTGTCCGGCTCGACCTGCGACGCCGAGGCCGCTTGGCGAGGCGCTTTCCTTGCCCACGGGTCGCTGACCGAGCCGGGGCGTTCGTCCTCGCTGGAGGTGACCTGCCCCGGTCCGGAGGCGGCACTGGCGCTGGTCGGGGCGGCTCGCCGGCTCGGCATCCAGGCGAAGGCTCGCGAGGTCCGCGGGGTCGACCGGGTCGTCGTACGCGACGGCGATGCCATCAGCGCTCTGCTCACCCGGCTTGGTGCCCACGACAGCGTCCTGGCCTGGGAAGAGCGCCGGATGCGCCGCGAGGTGCGGGCCACCGCGAACCGACTGGCGAACTTCGACGACGCGAACCTGCGCCGGTCGGCGCGGGCCGCGGTCGCCGCTGGTGCCCGGGTCAAGCGGGCACTGGAGATCCTCGGCGAGGAGATCCCCGACCACCTCGCCTCGGCCGGGCAGCTGCGGCTCGAGCACAGCCAAGCCAGCCTCGAAGAGCTGGGTCAGCTGGCCGACCCGCCGCTGACCAAGGACGCCGTGGCCGGGCGGATCCGGCGGCTGCTCGCGATGGCGGACAAGCGGGCGTCCGACATGGGGCTGCCGAGCACCGAGGCGGACCTGACCCCGGACATGCTGCACGGGTGACCCTGCTCCGTGTTACAGCGGAGTAAACGGCCGCGGCCGGTCCGATAGGCTCGGGACCGATCCCAGTAGACGTTCGCCGACACCGGTCGGCGTCATCGAGGAGCAGCGCGTGACGATCCGGGTAGGCATCAACGGCTTCGGCCGCATCGGTCGCAACTTCTCCCGGGCGGTCGCCGCGAGCGGCGCCGGCGTCGAGATCGTGGGCGTCAACGACCTGACCGGCATCGCCACGCTCGCCCACCTGCTCAAGTACGACAGCATCCTCGGCCGGTTCCCCGCCGAGATCACGCACACCGACGACGCTCTGGTGATCGGCGGCGTCAAGGTCGCCGCGCTGGCCGAGCGCGACCCGGCGAAGCTGCCGTGGAG
>JANYIP010000161.1 GCA_025361995.1 Streptomycetales bacterium
CCTGGGCGAACCCCGGCGACGTCGTCGTCGTGTGCGCGGACAAGCACGCGTCGGTGCTCGCTGAGCTCGAGGGCATGTCGCGGGTCGCTCAGGCCGGGGCGCACGGCTCGGACAAGATCGCCGACCCGGACTACGCCGGCGACTGACCCACCCTGTCCGTGCCAGATCAGCCTCTGGCGTGATGTGACACGGACAGGTCACGGGGCAGGAGAACGGAATCCGCCCGGCCTGCGTCTATTAGGGACGTGACGAGTACGGGGCGTGAGCGGGACGAGGCGTTCGCCGCGTTCGTGGTCGCTCACCGCCGCCGACTCCTGCACCTGGCCGAGCTGCTCGCGGCCGACCCGATGCTGGCCGAGGATCTGGCCCAGACGGCGCTGGCGCGGACGTACACGGCCTGGGACCGCATCACGGGCGACCCGTGGCCGTACACGCAGCAGGTGCTGCTGAACGCGCAGCGCGACTGGTGGCGGCGCAGGCGCTGGCGTGAGCGTCCGCTGTCTGAGGCGACCGAGTCGGTCGCCGTCGGACCTGACATGACCACGGGGCTGGCGGAGCGGGCGGTCGTCCTCGACGCGATGCGACGCCTCAGCGCCAGCGAACGTGCGGTCGTGGCGCTGCGCTACTACCTCGACCTGTCCGAGAACGAGACCGCCGGACGGCTCCAGATCCCGGTGGGGACCGTCAAGAGCACGCTCGCCCGAGCGCTGCGCAAGCTGCGGAGCGACCCGACGCTCTCGCTCGGAACGGCCGTGGAGGAGGCGCAATGAGCATCGACGAGGACCTGCGGCGCTGGCTCGACTACGACGATGCCGACGCCCCTGGGCGGCTGGCTGTGGAGCAGGCGCTGGCGGCGGGGCACAGCCGGCGGCGCAGGCGGCGTTCGACGGTGGGCTCACTGTCGGCCGCCTTGCTCCTCCTCGTGGCTGTGGCCGGTGCCACCGGCCTGCACCATCAGCGAAGCGCAGCACCGGTCCCCGGCCATCCGCTGCCGTCAGCAAGCTCCGCTCCGTCGCCCTCCTCCGGGCTGCACACCGTGGAACCTCGTCCCGGCTCGAACCCCGCGCAGGAGTTCCTCACGACGCAGAACAGCGGCCTGCTCCCCCCGGTGGTCGACGTTCGCAGCGTCGACGATGCCCGCGTGCTCGAGGAGCTGCCGATCCCGGCCGAGGATCTTCCCGCCGACGCCACCGAGGCCACGGCGCTGCGTGCACCGGACGGGACGATCGTGGCGGTGGCCAGCGGCGGCTGCTACGCCCAGATCAGCCGACTCGACCCGAAGACCGGCGCGGTCGTCCTCCTGCAGGACGAGACCGTGTCCGTCGAGCAGCCGGTGCTCAGCCCGGACGGCCGCCGGCTGGCGTACCTGACATGGGGTGTGTGCACGCGGACGCACGGCGTGGTCAGTCAGCCCGGCGGCCTCGCCGGGATCGGACCCACCCAGCTGTCGATCCTCGACCTGGTCACCGGTACGACGGTGGACGCCCCGGCGCTGCTCTCCGGCAATGACGTCTCGTCGATGACGTGGAGCCTGGACGGCAGCAAGCTCGCGGTCAGCCTGTACTCCGGGAACATCACGAGCCCGCGGGTTCTGTCGGCGACGGCTCCGGTGTACACCGGCTCCCAGCACATGCACGCTCCGGCGGGCTGCGAGGACTTGCCGCAGACATGGACCGCGGCCGGGCTCTACGCCGTCCAGTACTGCGGACCTCAGCAGCTCACCGCGACACGTATCGTCCGGCTCGACCAGCACGGGTTCGTCACCGGCGACTGGCCGCTCCGCGCCTGCGTCGACGGGGCCTTCGTCACCGCCGACGCCGCCTCCCGCACGCGGCTGCTCGTGGCCATGGACGTCGGCTACGGGTCCGACGCGTGCGGCGCGCACTGGTCGTACCGGCTCAGCGAGCTCTCGGGGTCGGGCCTGCGTACCCTCCTCGACCTCCCCGGCACCGTCGGCACCAACTCCACCTGGGACGTCACCTCCTGGTGACCCCCCCGCCCACCCCCGTGTTGATCTTGAGAGATGTCCCCTCC
>JANYIP010000225.1 GCA_025361995.1 Streptomycetales bacterium
CGGCCTCGACCCGGTACGCCGACAGCGCGCCACTGGCCTCCGCGAGGTAGAAGTCGGCCGCCCCCGCTACCGCTGGCGTGAGCACCACACTGGCGCGCTGCTCGGTCGCGAGCAGGTGGCCGGAGCTGTCGAGGACGTAGAGCCGGTCCCGCGGTCCTGGCCACAGCACGGTCCCGTCCGCCAGCACCGCAGCACTGGTGGTGAGGTCGCCTCCGAAGGACGTGTGCGTCGCGAACGTCCACCGGTCCACGCCAGTCTCGGGGTCGATGGCATGCAGGACGCCGCCGCCCGAACCGACGTAGACGGTCGCACCGGCGCCGGTCCCGCTGATCACCGGGCCTTGCGACACGGGGCCTTCGAGGCTGCGTCGCCAGCGCACGGTGCCGTGCTGCGGTCCTGCAGAGGGGGTGGCTCGAGCAGGCGCATCGGTGGCCGGGGCGCCGGGAGCGACAGACGTCAGGGGGAGCGCGACACCACTGCCGCAGGCGGTCAGCAGGACGTCGCCGACCATCATGGCGCCGAGCAGACCCAGCCCGACGGACGTGGTTGTCCGCACCGATCGCCACCGCCGCATGCCCACGACGTTAGGCAGCTCCAGGGCAGCTCGGTGGCTCTGGCAGGTTCGTTCCTCGGACCGTAAGACGTTGCAGGACCTCATCGGCGGCCTGCCCTCCTAGGGTCGAGGCCATGGCCGGAAAACTGCGTTCGATCGTCGAGTCACTGACCGGCGACGAGCCACCTCCGTGGTGGCCGCAGCCGCCGACGCGGCTGCGCGACGCCGCCTCCGCCGTCGTGGCCGGACGCTGGCTGGGTCTGGCGTTCGGCATCTGCATGATCACCGGTGTCTTCAGCCACGTGCACCAGCACCCGACCGGGTGGTTCCCACTTCCGACGAGTCCGGTCTGGCTGTTCCAGCTCACTCAGGGGCTGCACGTGGCGACCGGGCTCGCGGCGATACCTCTGCTCCTCGTGAAGCTCTGGACGGTCTACCCCCGGCTGTTCGCCTGGCCACCGGCTCGTTCGGTGGTCGCGATCGCTGAGCGGGGGAGCATCGCGATCCTGGTCGCTGGTGCGGTTTTCGAGCTCGTGACCGGACTGTTCAACATCCTGCAGTGGTACCCCTGGCCGTTCGGTTTCATCCAGGTCCACTGGTGGGTCGCGTGGCTCACGATCGGAGCGCTCGTGCTCCACATCTGCGTGAAAGCGCCGCTGATCGCGACGTACTGGCGACGGGATGCCCGCGACCGGTTCGACCACGCCCAGAACGGGTTGGTGCTGGACGCTGGCGAGTTGTCGCCCGTGTCGCCGGTGTCGCCCACGCCGGTACCAGCCGGGCTGAGCCGCCGGACGCTGCTCGTCGGGGCGGGGAGCGCGGCCGCGGCCATCACCGCGGTCACCGCTGGCCAGTCGGCGCCCTGGCTGCGCGGCTTGGACCTGCTCGCGCCGCGCCGGCCCGGTGCGGGAGCGACCGGTGTGCCGATCAACAGGACCGCCGAGGCTGCCGGGGTGCTCGCATCGGCCCAGGACCCCGGCTGGCGACTCACGATCGCCGGTGCCAAGCCGCTGACCGTGTCGCTCATCGACCTGATGACGATGCCGTCGTACCACGCACGGCTCCCGATCGCCTGCGTCGAAGGCTGGAGCGCGACCGCCGACTGGACCGGGGTGCGGCTGCGGGACCTCTTGGACGCGGCCGGGATCGAGGAGGGGACGGACCTGCGGACGGTGTCGCTGGAGCCGTCCGGGGCCAACCACACCGCGATCCTGCCGGCTGCGTTCGCACGGGATCCGCTGACTCTGCTCGCGCTGACGATCGACGGTGAGCCGCTCTCGCTCGACCATGGCCGGCCGTGCCGGCTCATCGCGCCGGGGCGTCCCGGCGTGGCCCAGACCAAGTGGCTGTCAAGGATCGAGGTACTCCAGACATGACGCTCACTGGTTCTCCAGCGGCGAGGAGCGCGCGACCGGGCCGTCACCCGAGTCCTGCGCTGGTGCTGCGGGTGGTGTTCGGCGCGATCGGGGTGGCGATCATGCTCGTCGCCCTCGGCGGCATCCTGCGCGACCGCGGCGAGACCCATCCGCTCGGTCTGGCGATCTGGCTGGGTGGGGGAATCGTGCTGCACGACTTCGTGCTCGCTCCGGTCGTCCTGGCGCTCGGCCTCGTCATCGTCAGGGTCGTGCCACTCGCGGTGCGAGCGCCAGTTGTCGTCGGGTTGATCACCGCGGGGACGCTCCTCCTCATCGCTGTCCCGGTGATCGTCGCGTCGCACCGCAGCGTGGCGAACCCGACCGTGCTCCCAGGCAGCTACGTGGCCGGCCTGGGTGTCTCGCTGCTCGTCGTGGCGGCGCTGACGGCTGTCGCTGCTGCCTGGTCGCTCGCGCGCGGGAGGCAGGGGTCGACGTCGGTCAGGCCGCCGGAGCCAGACTGAGGAAGCTGCGTCCGCCTCGGCGCCAGCGTTCGACGGTGGCGAAGCCCACCTGGGCGGCGACCAACTCGATCGAGTCGGCTCCCAGCCGCGCCCACGGGAAGGGCTGGCTCAGCTGGCCCGCCTCGTCCTCGATACGCAGGTGCCCGCGGTCGTCGACGTCGTCCTGTGCATCGGCCTCGACGAGCGCGAGCCCGTCCGGGTCGAGCAGTTCGGCGACCCTGCCGAGCAACGTCGCTGGGCACCCCCCGATGCCCACGTTCTCGTCGAGCAGGAGCACCCGTCTCCATCGTCCCTCGCCCGGTAGCGGCTGGAAGACCGACCTCTGCAGGACGGTCGCACCGGCGGAGCGCGCCAGCGAGACGGCCCCGGGCGAGACGTCCACACCGAGCGCCGGGAGCCCACGGGACATCAGCGCGGAGATGAACCGCGCCGGCCCGCATCCGATGTCGAGCGTCGGGCCGGCGCAGCGGTCCACGAGGTCGAGGTCGACTGCGTCGACCGGGCCGCGGTAGCGCGCAAGATCGAACGGGTGGTGGCTGCCGTCGCTGCGGACCAGGCGCAGCGGGCGTCCGCCGACCAGGGCGCTGCCGTACATCGTCAGGGCCGGCGTCATGAGAACGAACGCTAGGCGGGACAAGCCCTTTTCGGGTTCGGGAGGACCTTACGATCTGCTGACGGCGGTCGCGCCGAACTCTCCTGCGTGGGTCGCCCCAGCTAGCGTCGACGGATGCGGATCCTGGTCACCGGCGGCGCCGGGTTCATCGGCGCGCACGTGGTCGACGCCTGCCTGGGGGCCGGCCACGACGTGCGCGTCATGGATGTGGTGAACCCGCGTGAGGCGGGCTCCGACGTGCGCGACCCGGCTGCGTGTGACGCCGCGCTCGTTGGCGTCGATGCTGTCGTCCACCAGGCCGCCATGGTGGGGCTCGGCGTCGATGCCCAGGATCTCCCGGCGTACGTGTCAGCCAACGACTTCGGGACCGCCGTACTGCTGGCCGCCATGGCCAGGGCCGGTGTCCCGCGCCTGCTGCTCGCCTCGTCGATGGTCGTGTACGGGGAGGGCGGGTACAGCTGCCCCGAGCACGGACCTGTCGCTCCCGGCCCACGACTTCGGGCTGACCTCGAGGCCGGCCGTTTCGAGCCGCCCTGCCCTCGGTGTGGAGCTGCGCTCACCCCCGAGCTGGTCGGTGAGGACGCCCGGCTCGACCCGCGCAACACCTACGCGGCGACGAAGGTGGCGCAGGAGCATCTCGCAGCGTCGTGGGCACGGATGACCGGTGGCACCGTGCACGCCCTGCGCTACCACAACGTCTACGGGCCCGGGATGCCGAGGGACACCCCGTACGCCGGGGTCGCCTCGTTGTTCCGCTCCGCGCTGGCTCGGGGCGAGGCCCCCCGGGTGTACGAGGACGGCGGTCAGCGACGGGACTTCGTGCACGTGACGGATGTCGCGGCTGCCAACCTCGCCGCGCTCGGCAACGACCTGGGGGAAGGACAGCTGCGGGCCTTCAACGTCGGCAGCGGGACGCCGCACACCGTGGGGGAGATGGCGCTGGCGCTGGCGCACGGCGTCAGCCAGCGTCGACCAGTGCTGCTTCCTGCGGTGACCGGGGAGTTCCGGCTCGGCGACGTCCGCCACGTGACGGCGTCGTCGCAGCGGCTCGTCGACGAGCTGGGCTGGAAGGCGATGATCGACTTCGCCGACGGGATGGCGGCGTTCGCCACCGATCCGCTCCGCGCGTCATGACTGCCGGTGCCGCGGCGAACCGGCCCACGGCCGACGTCGATGTCGTGCTGCCCTGCCTCGACGAAGTCGCGGCCCTGCCGTGGGTGCTGGCCGGGTTGCCTGCCGGGTACCGGGCGATCGTGGTCGACAACGGGTCAACAGACGGTTCGGCCGAGGTGGCGCGCAGCCTGGGTGCGTTCGGAGTCGTCGAGGACCGGCGCGGCTACGGCGCCGCCTGCCATGCCGGACTGGTTGCGGCAACCGCGCCGCTCGTTGCCTTCGCTGACTGCGACGCCTCGCTCGACCTGGCGCAGCTGCCCAGGGTCGTCGACCCCGTCGCTGATGGGAGGGTCGATCTCGCCGTGGGGC
>JANYIP010000247.1 GCA_025361995.1 Streptomycetales bacterium
GCTGGGACCAGCCGTGGGCCGAGGCCGAGTCGCCAGGACCCGCCGAGCTGATCGGCTCGATCCAGGTGGCCTACGGCACGCCGAGCCGCTACGAGATCACCATCTACCGGGCCACCATCACTCATCTCGCGGTGGCCACCGGGTGGACCGTCGAGCTGCTGTGCAACGAAGCGCTCGGCTTCGGCGGCCTCGACCTCGAGATCTGCCCCCGCGCCGACCTGAAGGATCCGCCCAGGCCCTTCCGGATGCGTTAGCGCGGACGATACTTTCGGGCCTGTGACCGGGCTGCGTACGCTCTCGAAGCAGCCGGTGGCCCGTTCGATCGACGAGCTCATCGCGGGTGCAACGCTGCGCGAGCCGATGGAAAAGACGGCTGACTCGAAGTCCGGATCCACCTTCGAGCGGGTCGAGATCGGCGGCGAGCGCTTCGTCCTCAAACACCTCTCCGTCTACGACGACTGGCTCGCCCGTGCCACCGGCGACCTCGGCTGCCGGCCGTTGCAGGTCTGGGAGTCCGGCCTGCTCGACGCGCTCCCCGACTGCATCGACCATGCCGTTGTCGGTGCGGCCGGCGGCCTCGGCCGCGGAGGGCACGGCGCTGCACTCCTGCTCCGCGACATCGGCGACCAGCTCATCCCCGAGGGCACGGAGCTCCTCGACCCGGCGCAGCACGACGCGTTCGTCGCTCACATGGCCCGGTTGCACGCGACGTTCTGGGGCTGGACCGACGACATCGGGTTGCAGCCGCTGACCCACCGCCTCTACGAGCTGAGCCCGCTGACCGGCGACGTCGAGGCTGAGCTGGGCAGCACGGACGGCGTAGCTCCCCTGCTGCGCCCCGGGTGGGAGCGGCTGCTGGTCGAGGCTCCCACCGCTGGCCGGCTCGCCTGGGACCTGCTGGCCGACCCGGGACCGCTCTGCGACGCCCTCGACGCCGGCCCGCAGACCTTGATCCACGGTGACTGGAAGGCCGGCAACCTCGGGCTCAGCCACGCCGGGCGCTCGATCCTGCTCGACTGGGCAGTGCCCGGGCAGTCGCCGGGGCTGCTGGACCTGGCCTGGTACGTCGCGGTCAACTGCGACCGCCTGCCCGAGAGCAAAGAGGCAACCATCGCGGACTACCGGGTGGCCCTGGAGTCCGAGGGCATCGACACCGCCCGGTGGTGGGACTCCCAGCTCGGGCTGGCGATGATTGTCGGCTTCGTCCAGCTGGGCTGGTCCAAGGCCGGCGCCGAGCTGGCCTGGTGGGCCGAGCGCGTCGAAGACGGCGCCCGGTACCTGCGGTGAGCTCCTCCCCCGTTCGCGCGTACGACCAGGTGGCCGAGGCTTGGCTGGCGGGGGCCGAGCCGGCGTACCGGCCTTTCGCCGACGCCCTCGTCGCCGCGTCACAGGAACCGTTGCGCGGCCAACGGGTTCTCGACATCGGGGCGGGTACCGGCGCGGCCTCACGGTCACTGCTGGCGGCCGGCGCCGTGCCATGCGCGGTGGACGAGTCGTGGGCGATGCTGCGCACTGCCCGCGAGGTGCTGCCCTTGGCCGCAGCCGTCGCAGGTGATGCGTTGGCCCTGCCGTTCGCGGATTCCTGCTGGGACGCTGCAGTGTCAGCGTTCTGCATCAACCACCTGACCGAGCCCGGCCGCCTGCTCGCCGAAGCCGGCCGCGTCGTACGCCCGGCTGGTGTCGTCCTGGCGTCGACCTTCGCCGAGGGCGAGGACCATCCCGTCAAGCACGCCGTCGAGACGGTGCTGCTCGAAGCAGGGTGGGAGCCGTCGCCGTGGCACCAGCAGTTCCGCTACCGCACCAGCGGGCTGACGTCCAGCCCTGCCCGGCTCGAGGCGGTTGCCTGGGATTCAGGGCTGGACGACGTACGGGTGGTCAGCGTGCTGGTCGACTCCGGGCTGCGTACCCCCGCCGAGCTCGTCGGTTGGCGGCTGGGGATGGCCGAGCCGGCCAGCTTCCTCGGCACCCTGGCGACGCATCGACGCGAGGCCGTCATCGCGGCTGCCGTACGCGCCGTCGGAGCCGCCCCGGAACCCTTGCGCCGCCCGGTCCTGATCCTGACCGCCCGCTCCCCCTCCCGCTCCAGCTCCAGCTCCCGTTGATCATGGACTAGTCGCCCTTGTGAATCATGGAACAGGGGCAACAAGTCCATGATCAACCAGAGCTGGGTGGGCTAGCAGCGAGGTCAGCCTTGGAGCGCCGCGACCAGGTGGTAGAGCAGGATCAGCTGGGTGATCGCGAGCGGCTCGCTGCGACCGCCGTCGGGCAGCGCACCCAGCCCTTCCGGCATCTCGCGACGGTCGGCGAGGTCGGCCCAGATCGCCTTCTCCAGGACCCGGCTCTCCTCCGCCTCCGCGTGCCCGTGCACGTGCAGGCAGTCCACCGGGGTGCCGTCCGAGTCCCTGATGATCTTCAGGTGCATCGTGGTGTGGTCCTCGTCGGACAGCACGTGCGTCAGCGCCGGGTGCCGGATCGTGGGGCGCAGCAACAGCTCCGCGGACAGCGGGGTGCCCGGCGGGTCGTTGCGGGTCGCGATCGGCGAGAAGCGTACGACGATGTCGGCGTGCCGACGCTGCGGGCGAATGTACGCCGCGGAGTCGTCCTCGCGCCGATCCAGCTCGGCGAGCACCTGCTCCTCGCGATAGCCGCGCTTCGCGCAGTCCCGCGCGATCTTCCAGCCCCGGCGGATGTCCTCCGGGGGGTCGAGGAACACGCTGACGTCGAAGCAGGCCCTGGACAGCTTCGAGGTCAGGGGAAGCAGGCCCTCGACGATGACGAACTGCTTCGGCTCGACGTACTCCGGCCGGGCCAGCTGACCGGTCGCGTGGTCGTACACGGGTTTGAGGATGGGCTGCCCGGTCGCGAGCAGCTGCAGGTGCTGCTCCATGATGTCGATGTAGTTGCAGTCCGGGCTCAGCGGCGTGAACGGCAGGCCGAGTCGCTGCTCGCGGTCGTACCGGTGGTAGTCGTCGACGCAGAGCGCGGTGCAACGTTCCGGCCCGATCGCCTCGACCAGGCCACGGGTGAGCGTCGTCTTGCCGGCCGCGCTGTCACCGGCGATCGCCAGCATGACCGGGCGCGCCCCAGCCGCCGGCGGGTGCGAACGGGCGATCCGCATCGCTTTGTCGGGCATGCACCGACGGTACGCAGCGGCTCGCGGCGCGGTCTCACCCATCGGGGTGGGACCGAGGGTGATCTCGGGCGGTCGGTGCTGACCTGACCCGCGCCTGCACCTAATCTTCACCCATGTCCGCCCCGGCGCTGCGCGTGTTCCTCGTGGACGACCACGAGATGGTGCTGCACGGGCTGGTGGCGATGCTGTCGCGCTTCCCCGACCAGGTCACCGTCGTGGGTACGGCATCCACCCACGACGACGCCCTGGCCGCGATCGCCGAGCTGGACCCCGAGGTGGTCCTGTGCGACGTACGTCTGCGCGGCACCAGCGGACTCGACCTC
>JANYIP010000254.1 GCA_025361995.1 Streptomycetales bacterium
CCCGACGCCGACCTCGACGCCGAGGCCCTGCTGGCGGCGTCCGACGACGACGAGATCCGGCTGTGGAATGCCGGTCCGACGACGGTCGAGGCGGCCCGGGCCTGGTGCAGCAACCGCGGCGACTGGAGCGACGGTGGTCACGTGAGCTGGCTGATCAAGGACACCCCGGGTGCGGTGCTCGGCTCGATCTCGATCTTCCAGATCAACCACAAGGCGCTTAGCGGGCAAGCTGGCTACTGGGTGGCGCGCTCGGCCCGCGGGCACGGTGTGGCGAGCTCGGCGCTGTCGGCGGCCAGCCGGTTCGCGTTCTCCGGGCTCGGGCTCGCCCGGGTCGAGCTCTACCACGCCGTCGCGAACGTCGCCTCCTGCCGAACGGCGGATCGGGCCGGCTTCGCGCTCGAGGGCACCCACCGGCAGTCGTACCGCTATGGGGACGGGCTGCTGCACGACGAGCACTCGCACGCCCGGCTCGGTTCCGACTGACGCGGGCTCAGCGAGCGGGCAGCGGGAGGTCACCACGGCCGGTCCAGGCCACTCCCGACAGGCCGAGCCACTCGGCCATCGACTCGAGCTCGGCCATCAGCTCCTCGCCCGTCTCAGCGGGGGCACCCGGCTCGGCGTGGGCAGCCTGCACCCGGAGCACCCCGGCCTGGCGGTCGGCTTTGAGGTCGACCCGCGCAACGAGCCTGTCCCCCAGCAGGAACGGCAGCACGTAGTACCCGTGAACTCGCTTGGGGGCCGGGACGTAGATCTCGATGCGGTAGTGGAAGCCGAAGATCCGCAACGCGCGCTCGCGTTCCCAGATCAGCGGGTCGAAGGGTGCGATCAGCGCTCGCGCGTCCACCCGCCTCGGCACCGTCGCCTGCGGGTGCAGGTAGGCCGGCTGGCGCCAGCCCTCGACCGCGACGGGTAGGAGCGAGCCGGCCTCGACGAGCTCGGCCAGCCGGGTCTTGATGCCCTCGACAGGCAGCCGGTAGTAGTCCCGCAGGTCCCGCTCGGTCGCGACGCCGAAGGACCGGGCGGCCAGCACGAGCAGCTCGCGGTGCGCTTGTGCCCGCTCCGGCGTGGGGGTGGCCAAGACGGCGGCCGGCAGGACCCGCTCCGGTATGTCGTACAGCCGCTCGAAGCCGCGTCGGGACGCCGTCGTCACCGCGCCGGCCCAGAAGAGGTACTCCAAGGCGAGCTTGACGCGCGACCAGTCCCACCACGGGCCGGCCTTGTGCGAGCGCCCGCCGTGCAGGGCCTCGATCTCGCCGGCCGAGACCGGTCCCTCGCGCTCGACGTCGGCGAGCACCTGCGCGACGAACTCGGGGCGGTCGCGGAAGACCTCGCGCATGTTGCCCCACGAGATGTTGTCCGCCTCGGCCATCCGCCAGCGCATCAGCGGCTGCACCTCGACCGGCAGCAGGCTCGCCTCGTGGCCCCAGTACTCGAAGAGGTCGCGCGGGGCGGCGTACGCGGCCCGGTCCAGCAACGCCGTCGGGTACGGGCCCAGCCGGCTGAACAGCGGCAGGTAGTGCGCCCGCGCGAGCACGTTGACCGAGTCGATCTGGAAGAGGCCGGTGCGCCCGACCACCCGGCGCAGCGCCCGCCGGTCGGGGAGGCCGCTTGGTCGGGGGTCGTTGAAGCCCTGCGCTGCCAAGGCCAGGCGTCGTGCCTGGGCGACCGACAACCGCTCGATCGTCGCCACGGCTGGCGTCAGCCCCACCAGAACGACGTCGCGATGACGACGTACAGCCCGACGAGGGCCACGCCCTCGAGCCAGGTCGACTCACCGTCCAGCACGATCACCGTCACCACCAGCATCCCGATGAACACCGACGCCATGAGCAGCGGCGCGAACACCAGAGTGAACGCCACCCCACCGACAAGAGGGCTGAGCAGGACCAGGGCGGGCGCCAGGACGAGCGCGATCTGGACCGGGCTGTTCACGATCACCGACAGCGCGTAGTCCAGCTTGTCCTGGCGGGCAAGGCGCAGGCCGACGACGTTCTCGACCGCGTTCCCCGCGATCGCGACCACGACCAGGCCGGCGAAGGTCTGGCTCATGTGCAAGGTGATGATGGCTGGCTGCAGGGCATCGACGAACCAGTCGGACACCACCGCGGCGAGCAGTCCGGTGGCAGCAAGCACGCCGACCGACAGCGCGAGCGACCAGCGCGCGGGCTCGGCGTCGCTGACGACCTCGCTGGTGCCGGTGCCTGTGCCCGTCGAAGCCGGCGCAGCGGCCCGCAGCGTGGCCGGGATCGAGGCCGCGAACACCACGAGCAGCACCACGGCCGCGATCCGGGACAGACCCACCTCGTGGGAGGCCGCCGGCGTGTGCAGCGCGGACGTCAGGCTCGGCAGCAGCAGCACCCCGACCGACAGCAGCATCAGCGTGACGAGCAGCCGGGCCGGCGGAGCCGAGAACTTCTGCGTCCCGTGCTTGAGCCCACCAACGATGAAGGCGAGCCCGAGGACCAGCAGGATGTTCGCCAGGATCGAGCCGATCACGGCCGAGGTGGCCACGTCGATCAGGCCCGCACGCAGCGCGAACAGCGCGATGAACAGCTCGGGCAGGTTGCCCAGGGCGCTCTGCAGGACGCCGGTGGCCCCGGGGTTGAGCCGCTCAGACAGCTGGTCAACAGCCCGCCCGACCAGGGCTGCGAGCACAGCGATCGCCGCGGCGCTGACTGCGAAGGCGAGGATCGCGTTGGCGTGCACGAAGTGGGTGAGTCCGGCGGCCACGGTGAGGACGGCTGCCACGGCGAGCATCAGCCGGTCCGTACGGTCGAGCGTCTGCATGGATCAGGTGATCTCGAGCAGCTTCTCGCGGACCGCGTAGACCACGGCTTCCATCCGCGAGTGCAGCTGCAGCTTCTCCAGGATGTTGCGGATGTGGTTCTTGACGGTGTTCTCGCTGATGAACAGCTGCTTGGCGATGTCCCGGTTGTTGAGGCCACGGGCGACCAGGCGCAGTACCTCGAGCTCGCGCTCGGTCAACCGCGGCGCCGGCACCTGCGGGCGGTCGCCGTCGCGTTTGATGAGGGTCGCGAACTCGGAGAGCAGCTTGGACGCCATGGACGGGCTGATCAACGACTGGCCGCCGGCGACGGCACGGATCGCGGTCGCCACCTCGTCGATGGTGATCTCCTTCAGGAGGTACCCCGTAGCGCCCGCCTTGATGGCGTCGTAGAGGTCGCCCTCATCGTCGCTGATCGTCAGCATGATGATCCGCGCTGACGGCACGACGTCCTTGATGGCCGTGCAGGCTTCGATGCCAGAGCGCCGGGGCATGCGTACGTCCATCAGGACCACGTCGGGCAGGAGGTCCGCGGCCTGCTCGACCGCCTCTGCGCCGTCCCCGGCTTCGCCGACGACCTCGATGTCCGGCTCCTGCGCCAGGACGATCTCCAGCCCGCGCCGGAACAGGGCATGGTCGTCGACGACCAGCACCCGGATCGGCTCCACGCGGCCATCATGGCACGCCAGGGTGCTCAGCCCGTGGCGACGACGTCCAGCCTGATCACGCCGTAGTCGTAACCGCGGCGACGGTAGACGACCGAGGGGCGGTTGCTGCCGAGGTCGACGAACAGGAAGAAGTCGTGCCCCACGAGCTCCATCTCGTACAACGCCTGGTCGAGTGTCATCGGCGCGGCCAGGTGGGACTTCTCGCGCACGATCATCGGCCCGGTATCGGGCACCGACCACTGATCGTCGATCGCTTCGTCCTCGCCGGGGAGCGCGACGAGCTTGGCCCCGACGGTGGCTTTCTCGTGTCGATGCCAGTCGGTGCGCCGGTCGGCGTTGCGCCGCAGCCGAGCCTCGAGCTTGGCGTAGGCCACATCGAGCGCCCCGTACTTGTCATCGGTGGCCGCCTCAGCCCGGATCACTGGGCCCCGGCTCCGACACGTCAGCTCAACCCGGAAGGCCCGGTCAGCTAGGCGCGGGTTGGTCTCCTTGGACACCTCGACGTCGACGCGCTGCAAACCGGAATC
>JANYIP010000284.1 GCA_025361995.1 Streptomycetales bacterium
ACTGGCTGTGGTCCGAGATGATCATGCGCGGGTCGCCCAGGCGGCCCGCGGCCACGTCCTCGCGGACCCGCACGAGGTGCGGCAGGAAGCGGGTCCACATCGCCTCCATCAGGAAGACCCCGCGGGCGCGAGCTGCGTCCACCAGGCTGCGCGCCTGGGCCGCATCCATCGTGAAGGGCTTCTCGCACAGCACGTGCTTGCCGGCCTCGAGGGCGGCAAGCGCCGCGTCGTGGTGGCCCGGGTGCGGCGTCGACACGTACACGGCCTCGACGTCCTCGTCGGCGACCAGCGCCTCGTACGACGGGTGCCGGTGCGGGATGTCGAAGCGGTCGGCGAAGGTGTCCGCGGTGCCCTGGGCGCGCGAACCCACGGCGACGATCTCGGCGCCGGGCAGCCGCCGCAGGTCGTCGGCGAACCGGTCGGCGATCCACCCCGTGCCGATCAGCCCCCAGCGCAGCGGTGGGGTGTCGGTAGTCGAGTCGGGCGTGGTCATGAACGTCCTCTCCTGAGCAGGTCGGCCTCGCGGTCGGGGTCGAGCCCGCGCCCGGGCGGCGCGTTCTCGGCGTTGTCGCGGACCCAGCCGGCGGTATCCGCGATCGTCTCGGCGAGCGGCCGGGGCCGCAGCCCGGCTGCCAGCGCGGCCGACGGGTCGGCCGCCAGGACGTCGAAGTCGGGCTCGCCCGGAGCCCAGAACGGGAAGGCCGAGTCGTCGAGCTCCTCGGCGGCCAGGAACTCTGGGTCGATCCAGGTCAGAGTGGTCCCCGCCGGCGCGACGACCTCGACGGTCGCCTCAAGGAGGTCGCCGAGCGAGAACGGTGGCTTCGGCGACGCGGTGTGGAAGGTGCCGCCCCGACCCTGCCGGAGCAGGTGGACGACGAAGTCGGCCTGGTCGCGGGCGTCGATGACCTGGATGGGGATGCCGGCCGGTCCGGGGCACAGGACCTCGCCACCGGCGGCGATCCGACGTACCCAGGCGGGGAACCGCCAGGTGTAGTCGTTCGGCCCCACCACGTACGTCGGGCGGACGATCAGCAGCTCCGAGCCGTACGCCCGCGACGCCGCCCGCTCGCAGAGCACCTTGAGGCCGCCGTACGTCCGGTCGGTCACGACCTCGGTCGTCGGGTCCTCGAGCTCGATCAGCTCGGCGCCCTCGGTGAGCCCGGGGCCGGGCGGGGGTGCGTACACCGACACGGTCGAGATGAACACGTGCTGCCCGCCGTGGCCGCCCAGCGCCGTGGCCAGCTCGTTGACGGCGCGGGGGACGTAGGCGCAGACGTCGACCGTGGCGTCCCACTCCCGCCCGGCCAGCAGACCGAGGTCGGCGAACCGGTCGCCCAGCAGGTGCTCGACACCGGGGAAGAGGTCGGGTCCGGTGACGCCTCGGTGGAAGACGGTCACCTCGTGGCCGTCGGTCAGCGCCGACTCCACGATCTCGCGGCCGACGAAGCGGGTGCCACCGATGACCAGGATGCGCATGGGTCGCAGTCTAGGAGGCGCTCAGGCCAGGTCCCGGCGCAGCAGGTCGTCGTAGGTCTCCCGGCGCTGGACGGCGCGTGCGGTCCCGCCAGAGCAGAAGACCACCGGCGGCCGCAGTGCGCCGTTGTAGTTGTTCGCCATCGTCATGCAGTACGCCCCGGTGACCGGGACCGCGATCAGATCGCCGACCTGCGGGTCGTCCAGCTCCACGCCGGCGATGAGCCGGTCACCGGACTCGCAGTGCCGTCCGACGAGATCGACGACGTCCCCGCCGCCGACCCGGTTGGCGATGGTGGCCTCGAACCGCTGCCCGTACAGCGACACCTCGAGGTTGTCGCCCATGCCGCCGTCGACGGCAACGAACGTCGGCTCGCCCCGCTTGACCGTTAGCACTCGGTAGAGGGTCAGGCCGGCTCTCGCGACCATCGACCGTCCCGGCTCGATCAGGATGCGCGAGCCGCTCGGCAGGTGCTCGCGGGCCGCTTCGGTCAGCGCACCCACGTACTGCGCGACAGTCGGCGGGTGCTCGGTGTACGTGTACCGCACCCCGAGCCCGCCGCCGAGGTCGTACACGTCGAAGTCGCCAAGAGCCGCTGCAGCCTGCGCCGCGCGGGCCAACGGCTCCGCGTCGAGGATCTGCGAGCCGACGTGGACGTGCACCCCGTCGAGGCGGAGCCGGTCGGATCCCCGCAGCCGCTCGACCGCGCGCCGGGCGTCGGCCGGGGAGAGCCCGAACTTGGAGCCGTCGTGCCCGGTGGCGATCGCGGCGTGGGTGTCCGCGGTGATGCCGGGGATGAGCCGGACCAGCACGCCCTGCTCGCCGGTGACCAGCCGCTCGAGCCGGTCGATGTCGTCGAAGTTGTCGACGACGATCGTGCCGACGCCGGCCTCGACCGCCATGGACAGGTCGGTGTCGGACTTGGCGTTCCCGTGCATGACCATGTCCCGCGCGGGTACGCCGCCGGCCAGCGCGAGGACCAGCTCGCCCGCGCCGGCCACGTCGACCCCGAGGCCCTCCTGCGCCATCACCCGGTAGACGGCCGTGCACGGGAAGGACTTAGAGGCGAAGACGACCCGGGAGCTCGGCCAACCTCCCGACAGTGCACCCGCGAACTCCCGGGCGCGCTCCCGCAGGGCCGTCTCGTCCACAATGTAGGCCGGGGTCCCGAACTCGTCGGCGAGCTCGTCCAGCCGGCAGCCGGCGACGACGAGCGTGCCGTCGTCAGCGAGGAGGGTCCCCGGCGGGAAGAGCCCGAGCAGGTCAGCGGCGCCAGGGTTCATCGCGGTTGACCTCTTCCCGAAATGTTTAGACTTCAACTACTGTTGGAGTGGGAGCAACGTGCCAACGCCCTGACCCGAGGAGCTCGAGATGCCCGCAGTGACCGTCGACAACCCGCTCACTCTGCCACGCGTGGAGCAGCCGGACGTGGCGACTACGACCGCCCGTCCCGTGCTCTCGGTGACGACCGCGCCCCGCGGCTTCGAGGGCGAGGGCTTCCCCGTCCGGCGCGCGTTCGCCGGCGTCGACCAGCGCTACCTCGACCCCTTCATCCACATGGACCAGATGGGCGAGGTCGAGTACGCGCCTGGGGAGCCCAAGGGCACCGCATGGCACCCGCACCGCGGCTTCGAGACCGTGACGTACATGATCGACGGGATCATGGAGCACCAGGACTCCACCGGCGGCGGCGGTGTCATCGCCAACGGCGCGACCCAGTGGATGACCGCGGGCGCCGGGATCCTGCACATCGAGACCCCGCCCGAGGCGCTCGTCGTCTCCGGCGGCCTGTTCCACGGGATCCAGCTGTGGGTGAACCTCCCCGCGGCCGAGAAGTGGACGCCCCCGAACTACCAGGACATCAGCGCCGGTGCGGTCCGGCTGGTGTCGTCGTACGACGGTGGTGTGCTGGTGCGGATCATCGCCGGCGAGGTCGCCGGGTACGCCGGACCCGGCGCGACGCGTACGCCGATCTCGTTCGTGCACGCGACGATCGGGGCCGGAGCAGAGCTGGTGTTGCCGTGGCGCAAGGACTTCAACGCGCTGGTGTACGGGCTGTCCGGCCGGGGTTCGGTCGGGGCTGACCGGCGACCGTTCGAGAGCGGCCAGCTCGCCGTGTACGGGGAGGGCGACACAGTGACTGTCGAGGCTGACCAGGCGCAGGACCGGGGAGCGCCAGGGCTGGACGTGCTGATCCTGGGTGGGCGGCCGATCCGCGAGCAGGTGGCGCAGTACGGGCCGTTCGTGATGAACACGCGGGCAGAGCTCGTGCAGGCTTTTGAGGACTTTCAGGCGGGGCGGATGGGTGTGGTGCCGGTGTCTTCTTCGTAGGTTGCCGTTCTTGGGGTCGGGGTTGCGGCCACCCTCGCGGGGTAAGGCGTTTTTACGCGAGGGAG
>JANYIP010000297.1 GCA_025361995.1 Streptomycetales bacterium
TGATCGACGCGGGAAGGGGAAGGGGTGGGGGTGGGGGTTGGGGGCCGGCGCCCGGGAAGGTCAGGATCCAGCCGATCACGATTTTGCCGACCATCCCCCAGCGGACCGCGGAGAGCCGCTTCGTCGCCCCAGCGCCCATGATCGACGCGGTGATGGTGTGCGTGGTGGAGATGGGGGCGGCGAACTTGATCGCCGCGACGAAGGATCAGCGACGCGGCCGACTCGTCGGCGAACCCCTTGGGCGGGTCAAGCTGGATGATCTTGCGCCCCAGGTTACGCATGATCCGCCACCCGCCGGCGTACGTCCCGGCAGCGAGCACGGCCGCTGTCATGAAGAAGACCCAGATCGGGATCGCGTCGCCGGACTGGTACCCGCCGACCTTCAGCGCCAGCACCACCACGCCCATGATCTTGGCGGGGTCCCGGATCCCGTGGCCGAAGGCCATCGCGGCCGCCGACACCGTCTGAGCCATCCGGAACCCCCGGCTGACCCGACCAGGGTTGCGGCGTCGGAAGATCCACAGGATCGCGATCATCACCAGGTACGCGAGGGCGAAGCCGGCGATCGGCGACAGCACCATCGGGATCACGATCTTGTCACGTACGCCCGTCCACAGGACCGTGGTCCCCGCGCCGATCGCCGCGCCGACGAGGCCGCCGATCAGGGCGTGCGACGACGAGGACGGCAGCCCGTAGTACCAGGTCAGCAGGTTCCAGCCGATCGCACCGAAGAGCGCCGCGAAGACGACCAACAAGCTGTGCCCGCCGCCCGGCAGCGCGATGATCCCGCTGCCGACCGTCTTGGCGACATTGGCTCCGAGGAACGAGCCGAGCAGGTTGAAGACTGCAGCCATGGCCAGCGCCACCCGCGGCGTGAGCGCGCGCGTCGACACCGAGGTCGCGATCGCGTTGGCCGCGTAGTGGAACCCGTTGGTGTAGTTGAAACCCATCGCCATCGCGATCACGATGTCCATGCCCAGGTTGTCCATCGAGGCTCAGGACTCCTTGACGGCGATGGTCTCGATCGTGTGCGCGACCTTCTCGAAACCATCCGCGGCCTCTTCGAGCGCCTCGGCCACGTCCTTGAGCTTCATCACCGTCATGGCCTTGAACTCGCCGCCGAACAGCCGCGCCAGGAAGCGCCGGTGGGTCCGGTCGGCCTCGTTCGCCAGCCGGTTGATCTCGATCCAGTAGTCGGACAGGTGGCGCATCGTGCGCAGCCGGGGCATCGCCTCGGCGGTGAGCTCGGCCGCGCGGGTCAGGACGCCGACCTGGTCGCTGAACTCCTGCGGCAGCTCGTCGATCGCGTACAGGACGATCAGGTCGACGGCGGCCTCCATCGCGTCCATCACCTCGTCCAGCCGGGACGCGAGCCCGTAGATGTCCTCGCGGTCGAACGGGGTGATGAAGGTCGAGTTCACCGTGGACATGATCAAGTGCGTGGTCACGTCGGCGGCGTACCTTCACCTCGGTCAAGGACCTCAACACCAAGATCCGCGCGTTCATCAACACGTGGAACGACCGCGCGCACCCCTTCGTCTGGACCAAGACCGCCGACGAAGTCCTCAGCAAGACCAACCGTAAGAAGACCTCAGACGCGGGGCACTAGACGATGCTGACCACGGCCGCGACCCCCTGAGACGCTGGGGGACGACTTTTTGCTGAGTGCTTGCCTGCGGTGCCCCGGCTGCTGGCCGCCTCCTCCCTACGTTGGGTCCATCGAACCTGGCGAAGGGAGGGCAACACGTGAAGCACCAGCGAGCCCGGCTCAACGGAGTGATCCCGACTGCTGCAGGCATTGCTATCGCGGCCTTGGCGGGGTGCAGCTCCGGCTCGGTGACCGGCGCAAGCTCGGCCGCCAGCCTTCGATCCACGAGTACGTCGGGGTCGGCCGTCGGCGCGACGGGTACGACCGTATCGGCGCCTGTCGCGACCGAGAGCAACCCTCCGGGGGACATTCCCGACAACACCGCCTTCGTGCCGTACACGGACCCGGCGGGGTTCGTCGTGAAGGTTCCTGAGGGCTGGGCGCGCTCGCTGACCGGGAGCAACGTCACCTTCACCGACAAGTTGAACAGCGTCATGATCGAGCCGGGCAAGTCCGTCACTGCGCCGACAGCAGCGACCGCGACGTCGACGCAGGTTCAGACACTGAAGTCCTCGGTGCCGAAGTTCCAGCTGGTGCAGATCACGTCGGTGGCCAGAGCTGCTGGCAACGGGATCCTGGTGAAATACCTGGCCGACTCAGCGCCGAACCCGGTCACCAACAAAGTCGTACGCAACGCGGTCGAGCTCTATCTGTTCTGGCACAACGGGACCTTGGTGTCGTTGAGCCTGACCGGACCGCTGGGGGCAGACAACGTCGATCCCTGGCGCAAGGTCACCGAGTCCCTCAGCTGGACCAGGTGAGCGCCGCTGCGGCGACTCCGGTCGACATCGAGGCAGGCCCGCGCAAGTCCGAGGCGGCAACGGCGTCGGCACTGGCTCTTGAGGCACGCCAGCTCTACCGGTTCTTTCGCGCGGGCGACGAGGAGACCCTGGCGCTTCGGGGAGTCTCCTTGGAAATCCGCACCGGCGAGGTGCTCGCAGTTGTCGGACCATCCGGCAGCGGGAAGTCCACGCTGCTGGCTTGCCTCGCGGGCCTGGACGAGCCGGACGGAGGAAGCGTCTGGATCGCCGGGCAGCGGCTCAGTCACCGTCCTGAGGTCGACCGGGCCCGAATGCGCGCTCGTCACCTCGGCGTCCTGCTCCAGTCGGGGAACTTGGTCGGCCACCTGACGGTGACGGGCAACATCGCGCTGGCACAGTCTTTCGTGCGCAAGGGTGGTGTTCCAGTCGCACGGCTGATCGAGGACGTCGGGCTGAGCAAGCGCACGCACGCCTACCCGAGTCAGCTCGCAGGCGGCGAGGCGGCCCGTGCAGGGCTCGCCGTGGCTCTGGCGAACGACCCCTTGGTCCTGCTCGCGGATGAGCCGACGGGTGAAGTGGACGGTGCCACCGAGGCGATGCTCCTCGGGCTGTTGACGGAGCGCGCCCGAGCTGGGGGCGCAGTGGTGATCGTGACCCACAGCACTGCCGTGATCCAGTCGGCCGACCGTGTGGTCGAGCTCCACGACGGAACGATCAGCCAGTGAGCGCCAAGGCGATCGACGAGGACGGTCTCGACTCTGCCCTGGTTCGGCTCGAGTCGGTCGCGCGCACCTATGGCACGGGTCAGTCAGCCGTCGTGGCCGTGCGCGACGCCACTGGCTCAGTGCCGGCAAGAGCACGACTGGCCGTGACCGGGCCCTCGGGCTCGGGGAAGTCGACCCTGCTGCAGCTCATGTCGGGTCTCGACCGACCCACGGTGGGCACCGTGTCGTGGCCTGCACTCGCTCATCGCCACCTGACACCCACGCGGTCGATCGCCATGGTCTTCCAGGGCCCCAGCCTCATCCCTGCTCTGAACGTGGAGGAGAACGTGGCGCTGCCACTCGTACTGGCCGGCCAGACTGACCGGGACGCGCACGCAGCAGCTAGGTCCGCGCTGGCCCTGGTGGACCTCACGGACCTCTCCGACAAGCTCCCCGAGGAGTTGTCCGGAGGGCAGTCGCAGCGAGTGGCGGTTGCGCGCGTCCTCGCCAGCAGGCCACGGCTGATCCTTGCGGACGAGCCGACCGGCCACCTCGACGCGGTCAGGGGCGCCCACGTCATCGACGTACTCCTGGCAGCTGCTGACCAGCTCCAGGCTGCGCTCGTGATCAGCACCCACGATCCTGCCGTGGCGGACCGGATGACCTCTCGGTGGCGAATGAGCGAAGGTTCGATCCGCACCGCTCAGGAGACGGTGCGGCTGTGACCGCCACATGGCTGCGGGGCTTGCTCGCCCGCCAGTACGGCCGACTGCTGGCCGCGGTCTGCGGCATCGCTCTGTCGGTGGCACTTCTGGCCTCTTTGGGCGTCTTCCTGGCTGCGTCCAAATCGACGATGACCTCGCGCGCGGCCAGCTCGGTCCTCGTGGACTGGCAGGTAAAGGTGGCTCGGGACGCGGACCCGCTGGCAGTGCTCGACACCGTGGTCGGGACAGCTGGGATTCGGGTGGCCCGCACTGTTCGCTTCGCCCAGACGACTGGCTTGAGTGCCGTAACGGCCGGCTCGACCCAGACCACAGGCCCGGGTGTCGTGCTCGGGATCCCGGCCAACTACGCGTCAGCGTTCCCGGGCGAGATCCGGCCGCTGACCGGTGCCGGCAGCGGTGTCCTGATCGCCCAGCAGACAGCGGCGAACCTGCACGTTGCCCCGGGTGACACAATCACGATCGGCAGGGCCGGGCTGCCAGCGGCCCACCTGGTCATCCAGGGTGTGGTTGACCTCCCGCAGGCGGATTCGCTCTTCCAGAGGGTCGGAGCCCCGGCGGCGTCCCAACCTGCTGCGCCCCCCGACAACGTCGTGCTCGTGCCGCCCGGCACGTTCGCTGATCTCTTTTCCCAGCTGGCCGCCGCGCGACCGGACCTGGTCACCACCCAGGTGCATGTTGGTCGCAACCAGCAGCTGCCACCCGATCCGGCGCAGTCGTACATCAGCGTCGTGGGCGCAGCCCACAACCTCGAGGCCGCGCTCTCCGGCGCTGGAGTCGTCGGCAATAACCTTGCGGCGGCCCTGGACGGAGCCCGCAAGGATGCCTCATACGCGCAGATCCTCTTCCTGTTCCTCGGATTTCCCGGGGCAGTCCTCGCTGGAGTGCTGACCGCTGCCGTCGCCTCGGCCGGCCGCGCCCGGCGCCGCCGCGAACAGGCGCTGATGCGTACCCGGGGAGCGACCCTGCGCAAGATGATGCTGCTCTCGTCCGCCGAGGCTGCGGTCCTGGGACTGGTGGGTGGGTTCCTTGGGCTCCTGCTGGCCCGTTTGGTAGGGAGCTGGGCGTTCGGCACCTCGTCGTTCGGCGCCAGCCGAGGCGACGCACTCGTCTGGACGGCCACCGCCCTGGTCGTTGGCTTCACTGTTGCTGTCGTGAGCATCGTCGTGCCCGCGGTGAGCGATTTCCGGCAGATGACTGTTGCTTCGGCGCGCATCAGCGTGCGTCGCGAGTCGAGTCCGCGATGGATGCGCTGGGGAGTCGACCTGGTCCTCCTCGCCGTCTCGGGATTGGTGTTCTGGCAGACCAGCCGAGGTGACTACACCTTGGTCCTCGCCCCTGAAGGCGTCGCCGCAATCTCGGTGAACTACTGGGCCTTTCTCGGGCCGGGCCTGCTCTGGATCGGGTCCGGCCTGCTCGCCTGGCGCCTCGCGCTGACATTTCTCCGCTACGGCCGGTCTCCTCTCACCTGGCTGGTCCGCCCCTTGACCGGGCGGTTGGCATCCACGGCCGCCGCCGGAATGTCTAGGCAACGCGGGCTGGTGGCTCGGTCGGTGGTGCTGGTGGGGCTGGCCCTGTCGTTCGCCTTCTCCACGGCAGTCTTCAACCAGACCTACCGGCACCAGGCGGAGGTGGACGCCCGCCTGACCAACGGGGCCGACATCGCGGTGACCGAGTCACCCGGTGTCGTTGTCGGGCCTGAGGCCGGCTCTGCGATCGCGAGCATCAGCGGAGTCCGTCAGGTGGAGCCGCTGCTGCACCGTTTCGCGTACGTAGGTGCCGACCTCCAGGATCTCTTCGGCGTCCACCCAGGCACGGTGTCGAGGGCCACGTCGCTGCAGGACGCGTACTTCCAAGGTGGCACCGCCGCGCAGCTGATGGGTGTTCTCGCGGCGCATCCCGACGCGATCCTGGTCAGCGACGAAACCGTCAAGGACTTCCAGCTCTCGCCGGGTGACCTGCTGAACCTGCGCCTGCAGGACAGCCGGACAAAGCAGTTCACGACGGTGCCGTTCCACTACGCGGGGATCGCGAAGGAGTTTCCGACAGCGCCGCACGACAGCTTCTTCGTGGCCAACGCGGACTATGTCGCGAAGGCGACAGGAAGCGGCGCGGTCGGGACCTTCCTCGTCGACACCGGCGGCGCGAACATCCCCGGCGTCACCGCACAGATCCGTCAGGCACTCGGCACCAGCGCGTCCGTGACCAACATCCTCACCACCCGCAAGGCCGTCGGATCCAGCCTGACATCGGTCGATCTGACTGGGCTCACACGGGTCGAGCTGGGGTTCGCGCTCCTGCTGGCCGCTGGCGCCGGCGGGCTGGTCCTGGCACTGGGCATCGCCGAGCGCCGGCGCTCCTTCGCCATCGTGACCGTCCTCGGCGCGGGGCGCCGCCAGATGTTTGGCCTCGTGCTTTCCGAGGCTGCCGTCGTCTCGGCACTAGGTCTGGTCGGCGGCCTCGTCGGCGGGTGGCTCCTGTCCCAGATGCTCGTCAAAGTCCTCACCGGAGTTTTCGACCCTCCACCGGAAGGGCTGTCCACGCCGACGGGGTACCTGTTGTGGACCCTCGCGATCACCTTCGCGGCCATCTTCGGAGCTGCTCTGATCACCGGTCGTGCGGCCAGCCGCGCGGCCGTCGAACAGCTCCGAGAGCTCTAAGGGGGACTTGTGCCACGCATCCTGGTCGTCGAGGACGACGAGCCGATCAGCCGACTGCTGGACTCCGCCTTGCGTGCCAACGGCTACGACGTCTGCTGGGCGCGTACCGCCGCTGGCGCACTCGCCCAGTCCCAGGTGGGGAGCTTTGACCTGGTCATGCTGGACCTGGGGCTGCCTGACCTCGACGGTGTCGAGGTCTGCCGCGACCTGCGGCTGCGCCAGCCGCTGTCGGTCATCGTCATGCTGACCGCGCGTCGCGACGAGATGGACGTGGTGGCTGGTCTCGAGAGCGGCGCGGACGACTACCTGACGAAGCCCTTCGGGATGGTGGAGCTACTCGCCAGGGTTCGGGCCCACCTGCGCCGTACAGCTCCTTCCGACGACAGGTCATCCCCGGTGCGACTGGGCAGCCTCCACATCGACCTCATGGCGCGGACATGCCGGGTCAGCGGGACCGACGTCCCACTGCGTACGAAAGAGTTCGACCTGCTCGCACGACTGGCACGAGAGCCCGGTACCGCACTGACGAGGGAGCTGCTGATGTCAGATGTGTGGGACGAGAACTGGTTCGGCTCGACCAAGACCCTCGATGTCCACATCGCAGCGCTCCGTCGCAAGATCGCGCTCGCGGCCGAGGACGGGGACGCGCCACCGGCCATCACGACGCTACGTGGGCACGGGTACCGGCTGGAAGTCCGCTGACTCCGCCCGGTCGGGAGGTGCGGTGCGCCACAGCATCGTCTCGGTAGCGATGAAGGTCGCCGTGGTGGCCATCATCTTGTTCGCACTGCCCCTCGCAGCGGCCGTCTATCTCATCTTCTTGTCCAACGAGCGTGCCGAGCTCGAGAGAACAGCTGTCGTTGCGGCCGCGAGCATCGGACCCAGCTACGTCGACGGGGACCCCGCCGACCTGCCGGCGACGGAGAACGACATAGCGGTGGGCCTGTACTCCCCCGCCGGGAAGTTGGTTGCGGGAAGAGGGCCCGCCCGAGGTGCACGTCAGGTGCAGCGCGCGCTCGCTGGTCAGCCGTACCAGTCGATCGAGGCTGGACAGATCATCGGGACGATCCCCGTCTTCTCCGGAGAACGGGTGATCGCGGTCGTGCGCTCAGCAACCCCGCTGTGGACGCTGTGGCGCCTCGTCCTGATCACCTGGGCAGCCATGGTCGCCTTGGCGGTCGCCGCAGTCGCGTCTGCTGTCTTCGTCGCCCGACGGCAAGCAACGTTGCTCGCGGGGCCGCTGCAGTCTGTCGCCAGCGCGGCGCAGGCACTGGGTGAAGGGGACTTCTCGGCTCGTGCGGCAGGCAGCGACGTCCCAGAGATCGACCAGACGGCCCAAGCGCTCAACGTGACCGCCCAGCGGCTCGGCACTCTTGTCGAGCGGGAGCGCGCGTTCTCGGCCAACGCTTCGCACCAGCTGCGTACGCCGCTGACTGCGCTGCGCCTCGAGCTTGAGGCAGCACTCGATCGCCCCTCTCCGGACCTGCACGCCGCCATGGGCTTGGCCGACGACCTGGAGGCGACGATCACCGATCTCCTGCTGCTGGCACGCGGAGACGGACCGACCCCCGGCACCGGCGGCTCTGTCGACGATCAGTTCGACGCCTTGCGTACCCGCTGGCACGGGGCCATGGCAGCGGCGGGGCGACCGCTGCGGATCACCACCGAGGCAGAGGCACCGCGAGTGTTTGCCTCGCCTGCGGTGATCGGGCAGATCGTCGACGTCCTGGTCGACAACGCGCTGCGGCACGGCGCCGGGGCCGTCACGGTGGCGGCGCGCGACGCCGGCGGGGCGTTGGCCATCGACGTCGGTGACGAAGGGGCGCTCGCCACTACAGAGACGACCGACATCTTCGAACGGGGGATCTCCGGCAACAACGGGCACGGCATCGGTCTGGCCCTGGCTCGCGAGCTCGCCCAGTCACAAGGTGGACGGCTGCTGCTGACCAGGACGTCGCCGGCCACTGTCTTCACGCTGCTGATTCCTGCGGAGGCAAGTCTCTGAACGGGCCGGCTATCGTGCCCCCGAGTCCTCCGCGGGCACGTTGAGCAACTGCTCGAGGCTCTCGGCGAGGAGGAGGGCATCCAGGTCCCGACCGGGGAGGGCAGTGAGCTGGACGCCGAACGGCAAGCCGTCCTCGCACAGACCCGCAGGGAACGACACAGTGGGCAGCCCCGCAACGTTCTGCGGGACGGTGAATCCCATCACCGCGTCCCGGACAGCGACCTCCCTTCCGTCGATCGAGACGGTGTCGGGTGAGTGCAGAAAGGGAGGTGCAGTCAGTGCGACGGGTGTGAGCATGGCGTCGACTTCGCCCATGGCCGACTGGAGCTCGCGGCCCAGCTGATCGGCCCGTCGACGGGCGACGCGGTATTCGGACTCAGTGATCGCGCAGGCCCACGCCAGACGTTCGGCGACGTCTGCCCCGTACCTGTCCTTGCGGCCCGGGTAGATCCCCAGCGTCCTGGTGTGGGTCTGGACCGCCTCGAAACCTTGGACGATGGAGAAGACCGCTCGGAAGTCTTCGGCCTTGGGCGTCACCAATTCGATCAGGTGCACGCCAGCACGCTGGCACCAGACCAGAGCGCCCTCGTACGCGCGGACCCGGTCTGGTTCCCCGAGCAAGTTCGCCAGCCGCGGGGCCATCCCGATCCGACACCCGACCAGGTCCCTCGCAGGCGCCGCGGTGGTAGGGAGCTCGTCGCGTCCTTGCATGACGCGCAGGACCGGCCAGAGGTCACCCACCTGGCGGGCGATGACTCCCACGGTGTCCAGGCTCGGCGCGAGAGGGACCACCCCCCGGCTGGGAACAGTTCCGTACGTCGGCTTGATCCCGGCGACGCCGCAGAACGCGCTAGCGATGCGGATCGAACCGCCAGTGTCCGTCGCGACACACACCGGAACCATTCGAGCT
>JANYIP010000038.1 GCA_025361995.1 Streptomycetales bacterium
GGCCGGATCGCGAGCCCGGTCTGGGTGGACGACGAGAACTTCGACCTCAACTTCCACGTACGTCGTTCGGCCCTGCCCAAGCCGGGGACCGACGCCCAGCTCCGCGACCTGGCGGCCCGGATCATGAGTCGCCCGCTCGACCGCAACCGTCCGCTGTGGGAGATGTACCTCGTCGAGGGGCTCAAGGGCGGCCGCTTCGCGCTGCTCACCAAGACCCACCACGCGATGGTGGACGGCGTCTCGGCGGTGGACATCGGCCAGGTCATCCTGGACACCACCCCGGAGCCGCGAGCGACACCGGCCGGGACGTGGCGACCGGCGCCGGAGCCCAGCGGCATGGAGCTCGTCGCGGGCGCGATCAGCGACATGGTGCACCGCCCGAGCGATCTCGTGGACTCGATCCGGACCGGCCTCGGCGACGTGCGCCGGACAGCCGAGCGGTTCGTTGGCACCGCCAGCGGCGTGCTCGCGGTCGCCCGTACGGTCTCGCGCTCGGCCCCCGACAGCCCGCTGAACACCGAGATCGGCGAGCAGCGCCGCTACGGGACCGCCGACACCCTGCTCGACGACTACAAGGCGATCCGCAAGGCGCACGGCGGAACGGTCAATGACGTCGTCCTGGCCGTCGTCTGCGGTGCGCTGCGCGAGTGGCTCATGACCCGCGGCGAGGCGGTCGGCGGGGCGTCCGTGGTCCGCGCGATGGTGCCGGTCAGCGTCCGGACCGAGGACCAGTCCGGGGCGCTGGGCAACCGGGTGTCGTCGTACCTGGTCGACCTCCCGGTGGGCGAGAAGAGCCCGGTCATGCGGCTGCACCAGATCTCGTACGCGATGAAGGGGCACAAGGAGACCGGGCAGGCCGTGGGTGCGGACGCCATCATCGGTGTCGCCGGCTTCGCCCCGCCCACCTTGCACTCCCTCGGGGCGCGGGTGGCGTCCGGGCTCTCGAAGCGGGTCTTCAACATCGTGGTCACGAACGTCCCCGGTCCGCAGTTCCCGCTCTACGCGGCGGGCGCGCGACTGCTGGCCACCTATCCGGTGGTCCCGCTCGCGAAGGGGCAGGCTGTCAGCGTGGGCCTCACCTCGTACGACGGCGGCGTGTACTTCGGGCTCAACGCCGACCGCGACGCGATGCCCGACGTCGACGTGCTGGCCCAGTGCATCGTGGACAGCCTGGACGAGCTCCGGGAGACCGTACGTTGAGCGAGGCAAAGAACCAGCGGAAGCAGAAGCGACGGGGGTTGGTGCTCGGCGCCGGGGGAGTCCTGGGCGCCGCCTGGAGCATCGGCGCGCTCGTCGCCCTCGAGGAGACCGAGGGCTTCGACGTCCGTGACGTGGACGTCCTCATCGGTACGTCCGCCGGGTCCGTTCTGGCTTCGCTGCTGGGCGCCGGAGTCAGCCCGAGCGAGCTGCGCGACGACCTGCTCGGCAAGCCGGTCCTGACCGGCCCGCTCGCCGGCTACACGTACGACCACGAGCGGGCCACGGGGGGTTCGCTGCCGAGCCGTCCGCGCCCCGGGCTGGGCTCGACCCGGCTGCTGCTGCACTCGGTCCGGCACCCGATGTCCGTCACGCCGATGGCCGCGCTCTCGTCGGTGCTGCCGGCCGGCCGAGGCAGCCTGTGGAGCGTCCGGCACCTGGTCGAGTCGGTCACCCCGCTCGGCGAGTGGTCGCCGCACCCGCAACTGTGGGTGGTCGCGATGGACTACGACTCCGGCCGCCGGGTGGCCTTCGGCCGCCAGGGAGCGCCCGCAGCCGCGCTCGCCGAAGCCGTGCTGGCCTCCTGCTCGATCCCGGCCTGGTACGCCCCGGTCAAGATCGACGGCCGCCGCTACATCGACGGCGGGACCTGCTCGCCCACCTCCGTCGACCTGCTTGCCGGGTACGACCTCGACGAGGTGCACGTGATCGCGCCGATGGCCTCCTTCGACTACGACGACCCGGGCTCTGTCGCCGGCAAGGTCGAGCGCGGCTTCCGTCGTACCGTCACCCGCCGGATGATCCGCGAGGCCGGCAAGGTCCGGTCCGCGGGGACCCAGGTCACGATGGTCGGGCCTGGACGCGACGATCTCGAGGCGATCGGCGCCAACATGATGGACCCGGGCCGGCGGCAGGTCGTGCTCGAGACGTCGCTGCGTACCTCGGTCGAGGCGTTGCGACGCTCCCGCGACGACGAGCTGTCGTGGTCCGCATGAGGGTGGCCTGATGCGGGTCTACCTCCCCGCAACGCTCTCGCTCGTTGCCGACTTCCTGCGTCTCGGCTCGCTCTCCGGCCCCGTCGACGCGTACGCCGTCACGGACGCGCTCAGGGCCTGGGCCGACACCTCCGGCCCCTCGGACGACGAGGAGCTCGAGCTCGTCGCGCTCTCCGAGGCTGCCCGTGGGTCGTTGCGGCTGCTCGCCGCGGACGCTGCGCGGCCTCAGCGGGTGGTGCTGGCCGCCGACGTACCCGACGCTCGTGTCCGAGTGAGCGACGGCCCCGACACTGCTGGACCCGGACAAGTCGTCGTCACCGAGGCTCTCCCGCTCACCTGGTTGCGCGCCGCCCACGTCGACGACCCCGACGCCGAGCCGGACGTACGCAGGGCTGTCGCCGCCGTCCTCGCTGCCGACGCCGATGACCCCGCGGCGGAGGCCGTGGTCGCCGCGCTCGATGCCCACGAGCTGGCCTGGCACACCCCCGACGAGCTCCCCGGGCTGGTCGCAACCAGCGCGTGAGGGTGCCACGATGGCGTCATGGATGCTGTCACTCGAGTCCCTGAGCCGGTCAACGAGCCGATCATGCAGTACGCCCCCGGCAGCGCCGAGCGGACCCGGCTCGAGGGTGCACTGGCCGACCTCGCCAGCTCGCCGCTGGACCTGACGTCGGCGATCGGCGGCAAGCGCGTGATGGCCTCCGGCGAGCGGGTCGACATCGTGCAGCCGCACGCCCGGCACCACGTCCTCGGAACCACCGCCAACGCGACCACCGCCGACGCGGCCTCCGCCGTCGCCGCCGCGAGTGCGGCCGCCGCCGACTGGCGAGCGCTCGCCTTCGACGACCGCGCGGCGATCCTCCTCAAGGCCGCCGACCTCCTAGCCGGACCGTGGCGGGCCCGGGTCAACGCGGCAACGATGCTCGGCCAGTCCAAGACCGCGATCCAGGCCGAGATCGACTCCGCCTGCGAGCTCATCGACTTCTGGCGCTTCAACGTCGCCTTCGGCCGTCAGATCCTCGCCGAGCAGCCCATCTCGTCACCCGGGGTCTGGAACCGTACCGACCACCGGCCGCTCGAGGGCTTCGTCTACGCCGTGACGCCGTTCAACTTCACCGCGATCGCCGGCAACCTGCCGACCGCCCCGGCCCTGATGGGCAACACCGTCGTCTGGAAGCCGGCCCACACCCAGCAGCTCGCCGCTCACCTGCTCATGGACCTGTTGGAAGAGGCCGGGCTGCCACCGGGCGTCATCAACATGGTCACCGGTGACGGCATCGCGACCTCCGAGGTGGCTCTGGCCTCGCCGGACCTCGCGGGCATCCACTTCACCGGCTCGACCCGGGTGTTCCAGTACCTGTGGCGAACGGTCGGGGAGAACATCGCGAGCTACCGCTCGTACCCGCGGTTGGTGGGGGAGACCGGCGGCAAGGACTTCGTCGTCGTGCACCCGAGCGCCGATCCGGCCGTCGTGCTGACGGCCCTGGTCCGCGGGGCCTTCGAGTACCAGGGGCAGAAGTGCTCGGCGGCGTCCCGGGCGTACCTGCCGTCGAGTCTGTGGCCGGGTCTGCGCGACGAGCTGGCCGCGAGCGTCGAGTCGCTGACCATGGGCCCGGTGACCGACCTCTCGAACTTCATGGGCGCCGTCATCGACGACCGTTCCTTCGCCCGGCTCAAGGCCGCCGTCGACCGCGCCGACGTGACGTCCTCGATCGAGGTCCTGGCCGGCGGGACCTACGACGACACCGAGGGCTTCTACGTACGCCCGACGGTCCTCGTGGGCACCGACCCCACGGACGAGATCTTCACGACCGAGTACTTCGGCCCGATCCTGTCCGTGTACGTCTACGACGACGCCGACTACGCCGCGATGCTCGCGCAGATGGAGTCCGTGTCCCCGTACGCGCTGACCGGCTCGATCATCGCGCAGGACCGCGCGGCGGTGGCCCACGCGAGCGAGGCACTGCGCTTTGCCGCCGGCAACTTCTACGTCAACGACAAGCCGACCGGGGCCGTGGTCGGGCAGCAGCCGTTCGGCGGCGCGCGGTCGTCCGGGACCAACGACAAGGCGGGGTCACCGCAGAACCTGCTGCGCTGGACGTCCACCCGCTCGATCAAGGAGACCCTCGTCCCGCCGATCGTCCCAAGAGGGGGATATCACGGGTGGGGAAACGTCGACCCCGACAGGCGGTTGCGGCCGGTCTGACGAGTAGCACCGAGCTTCGATGCGCTGCGTTCCGCTGCAGACGAGGCCGTCTACAGTTTACCCTCCCGGCGGGTTGTCCGTCCTATGGAGGGTTTCTTGGGGTTCTGGGGAGTCAAGATCGCCGTCCGCACGGCCCACCCCATCGAGGCGTTGACCGCAATCGCTCAACTCGGCGGCGAGGAAGACGGCTCGTGGGTCGAGACATCTGGCTGGACCATCGCGAGTCGACATCAGGCCGACCCACCGACGACGGGGTTAGTCTCGGCGCTGGCTGAGCAGGCGGGTGGACCGGCGCTGGTGGCATACGTGGTCGACTCGGATGTCGTGACGGGGTACGGGGCTCGGCCCGGGATCGCCGCCTTTGCCTCCGTCCTGAACCCCGAGCTAGCGCCCGCCTATGAACTGTCCTCGACACCTGAAGAGCGGGCAATGGATGCAGTCGACCTTGTTGGCCTGGTTCCCGAGACTGCGGATCCCTCGGCGGTTACGGCCGTTCTTGGGCAGAACTGGACCTTCGCCGAGGACGCCTTCCTCGCGCTGCTCGCAGCCCTTGGAGCCTTCGATCGCAGACGGCTCGAAGAGCTAGTCTTCGGCCCGATACCCGGAGAAACCAACGACTAGGCCGGCAAACGGGACGGTCCCGCGGGCACGACCAGAACGGCAGGGCGTGACCGCACCGGCAGAGCTCCCTTCCCAATCAGGCCCTGCGAGCCGCTACTCCTCGACCAGAATGACCAGCGTCTCGGGCAGTACGCCGTCATAGGCCATCGCATCGGCCATGGCCGGGTTCTCCATCGCTGCCATAAGGGCGTTCATGTCGGCTACGTCCATGAGCACCGCGACCTGAGTGCGGTCCTGTGGGGTGGCGAAGTCCGGATGTTGGTGACCCCGAGCGGCCCAGAGACCTCTTCACGATTTGGCGAGGCAGGCCAGTGGTCGGTGTCTTTCACGTCGTGGTGCGCGATGACGGTTGGCACGAAGTGTCCTCTCATCGGTGTGGTGCGCGGAGCGTACTGCCGGTGCAGCGAGAGAGACAGCCCGACTCTTGTGAGGTCTGACCGCCGCGGCGACGGTAGTTCGAGCATCCGGCGCTGGTGCACGGTCGCGCTGATCGAGGCGACGACGGCGGCAAAATCGGGCGACCGGCAGCGGGAGGCGGCACCGCACGTCAGTGCGGCAGGCCTGCATCCAGCCGGGCCATGATCCGCATCACGTCAGCGAGGTCTCGGTCATCGAGCACATCGCCGAATATCTGCTGCAGGAAGGCGTGGTGGTGTCGGCGGGTCTTCCTCACGACCGCCCTGCCGTGCCTCGTTATCGTTGCGAGGGTGGAACGGGCATCGTCGGGGTCCGGCTGTCTCTCGACGAGACCCGACACCTCCATGCGGTCGAGGAGCTTCGATAGTCCAGACGGTGACAAGACGATGGCATTCGCCAGGTCACTCAGCCCCATCCGGCCCCCGGCCATGTCCAAGTGCGTGAGCACGTCGAAGCGCGCCACGCTGAGTCCACCGATGCGGCGGACGTCGAGCTCGAGCAGATCCGTCAGTCGCGCATGGGTGCGCAGCAGGGCCAGAAAGGCCGGCATCCACCGGGCTGACTCGTCCTCGTTCACGTCGACCACGCTAGCCCCAACACTTGACATGCCAACCGCCGGAGTCATTTACTTGGCATGCCAAGTAGATGGACGCCGAGATGATCGCCGCTGGGCGAGCCGTCACCGCCACGAAAATGAGAGAGCCACCCATGCCGACGATCGCCTTTGCTGCCCCATTGCTAGCGGGCATGACCCAAGTCGACAGGGACGTCATGGCGTCCTTCCAGGCAGGAGAGCACAAGTCGGACTACGAAGACGCCCGCCGCCGCGCCGGAATCACCCGGGAGACGGTCTGGATTCAGACGACGCCGGGCGGAGACATGGCAATCGTCTACCTCGAAGCGGACGATCTTGAGGCGGCCTTCACGGCACTCGGGAAGTCGGACGAGCCATTCGATCGGTGGTTCCGCGACCACGTCCAACGCGTCCACGGCTTCTCACTCGCCGACGAGTTCCATGCGCCGGAAAAGATTCTGGATTTCGGCCCGGAGAGGTAGCCGGTGTGCCTGCGAGGGCAGCTCTCTCCATGCAACGCGGCACCTTCCCCGTTGCGACCGAAGCGGGAAGCTGCCATGCAACGCGACATGCCGTCAGGGCTCCCCGGCTCTGAGCCATGCGGTCGCGGTTCGCACGAACTGCGGATGGCGATGTCTGTTCGGTCGTCACCGTGCTCATGCGGCGCCCCACCTGCCCCGCCTTTCCCCCACCTGTAGCCGTGATGGTGCTGCACGCACGAACGAGGAACGTTGCTTGCTCGGGGTCATCGGCACCCGCGCCTGGCCGAACGCTGCGGTCTCGTCTGCTGGTCCCATATCGACACCACCCAGAGTGATCCTCCACGCCTGGTGAGGCACCCACGATCGGCACCTATGGGCGCAGCCGGGCGGGCGGATCTCGGACCACAAGGACTGAGAGTCGCTCAAGCACTCGGGGCCTCGTCCTGAAGGCTTGGAATCCGGCCTCCAGCCGTCAATGCTGGCTCCATGGAGAGAACGCCGCACCGTGACGAGGGCGACCGGCTCGCCGTTCCGGGGGTCTACCACGGTGCCGAGGGCCGGCCTGGATCGGTGTTGTTCACCATCGAGGTAGATGGTGAACTGTTCGCCCTTCGCCAGGCCGCGGATGGTGGCACGGCATACGACTGGCTGAGCGGGCCGAACGAGGGCTACGGGTTCGGGTCGAGCGGTCCACCACATCGGTTGCCGGAGGAGCATGGGGAGCACATCCGCGCCTTCCTCAGCATGATCGATCCCGCCACGGGCTACATCGGCGATGACTAGGCGACAATCCTTGATGCGGGCTGAAGCAGCGCTGCAATGCCGGCTCTCGAGCTCGGATGCGCACAGAGCGGCCGGCAGGTTTCATGTGACCATGTCTCATGCGTTGGCGGTGGCTGTGGCATCCGAGAGTCCAGTCCGGCTCCGCCCGGCCCCAGCAGACTCCACGGCTGGTCGGCGGGTACACGAGCGGGGGGCGGATCGAGCCGCCTCCGACGCCCGATACTCCGCTGCCGCCAACCGGCGACGACACCTGACGAGGCGCCCGCGAACGGCACATAGGTTCGGCCTGAGTTCGCGCGGCGAGGCTAAGAGGACCACCACATCTTGGCCGGTCTGCGGCGGGTCGTCTCTACATTCACCCCGGCGCGCCCGCAGCGCGTCCAGGACGCGAGGTCCGCGCCAAGTCCAGAAGTAGGCGGTCGCCTCGTTGCGGCTGGTGAGGCCTATGCCAGCGGTCAGGATCCGCCCCCTAAGTGGAAACGCAGCGGTGACTTGATCTATCGGCACCTCGAACGAGGCCAGGAGGCGGCTGGCAACGCGGGGTCGGATCGAGACGTGCCCGTCGGAGACGGTCAGCCGAGCAAGCGGCACGGTGGCAGAGGCCCGGCCAGGTTTCCCGGGGACATTCATCCCCCCGACAAAGCTCGCGTCCGCCACTGCACGGGCCCGCACAGACTGCCGGATGCCGAGTATGAGATCCGCACCACACAGCACATGGGTCTGATGCCCCAGTGACGATGACCGAGCAGCAACCGGAAGC
>JANYIP010000384.1 GCA_025361995.1 Streptomycetales bacterium
CGACAGGTTCGCCGCCGGGCCACGCACCGGCGAGCGGGTAGCAGTACGCGCCCAGCGCCCATGGGTCGTCGTGCCAGGTCGACAGCAAGGCTGCGTCGGTGTCCAGCGCGAGGTCGGGCCGGCGCGCGGCCAGCAGCCCAGCCCACTGCGCAGGCCCGTCGTCAACACCGAGCGCCGCGAGCCCGTCGGCCGAGCCGGCGAAGCAGTGGACGACCGGAGCCGCCTGCGCGCTGCCGTCGCGCGCGGTCCAGCTCCACCACCGACCGGGTACGTCGAGGACGGCGCCGAGCTCGACCGGGGTACCCGTGTCCAGCAGCGGTACGTGCAGCTTCGCCGCGTAGCCCTGTCCGAGCCGGTCCAGGACAGCCACCGCCGGAGCGGACCCCGCGAGGCCGCGCAGCAGCTCGCGCGAGTGGAGCAGGGGTACGGCTAGCACCGCGGCATCGACGACGAGCTCGAACCCGCCGAGGGTCCCCTGACCCTGCAGCCTCACCCGGCCCTCGCTCTGCTCGACCCGCTCGACCGCGTGCCCGAACCGGACCGACGCACCCAGCGTCCGGGCCATCCGGAGTGCGATCTGCTGGTTCCCGCCGCCGACCCGTCGGCTCTCGATATCGCGGGTGCCCTCGTCCAGATCGGCCAGCGTCCCCGCCGGCAGGTCGTCCAGGCGGACACCGTTGGTGGTCTCGGCCCGGGACCGGACGGCCTCGACAGCGGCCGGGTCGGCGCCGGCTGCCAGCGCCCGTGCGAGAAGCTCGGCGGCGCTGCTCCCACCGGCGAGGTCGGGGTCGGCGGCGAGCAGCCCCACGATGAGCAGGGCAGTCGCGCGGATCGCCTCCTGGGAGGTCGGCGCACCGCCGCGCGGCTCGCGGACGCCATAGCTCATCCCGGTCGGGACCAGCTCGAGCCCGAGCTCGGCGGTGACCCGCTCGACTGTGACGTTGCCGGGGAGGACGTACTCGGCGCCGCGCTCGACGCGCGTCGTCGAATCGAACGGGAAGACGGACCAGACCCGGCCGCCGACCCGGTCACGCGCCTCCAGGACGGTGACGTCGACGCCGTCGAGTGCCAGCAGGTACGCCGCGCGCAGCCCGGCGAACCCGGCCCCGACGACGGCAACCCGGCGGTGGACCACGGCGGCGACACTATCGGGCGACGCCTCGACCTGGGCGGTGTCGAACACCGCGAAGCCCGCGGGCTCCAGCTCGCTCAGGCCGACATCACGCGCGGACCGCGGACAAGGCCGCCACCCCCACGATCACCGTCGCCGCCCCGCCGAGCTGCCAGCGGGTGAGGCGCTCGCGGAACAGCACGTACGCAGCGATCCCGGAGATGGCGGCGAACTGCGACACCAGCACGGCGGCGACCGCGATCCCCTGCCGGGCCCCGAGGGTAAACGAGCTGAAGCCGAGCACCTCGCTCAGGCCTGTCGTGATCACGAGCGGGGCCGCCTTGCGGGTGAGCCGCAGCCGCCGAGTCAGGGCCAGCGGGACCATGACGGCGACGACGCCGATCAGCCGGGCGGGCAGGAGCACCCAGGGCAGCGTCAACGCCGAGGAGATGTGCCCCGTGGCGTACAGGCTGATCCCGAAGCACAGCGCTGCAGCGGTCGCAAGCGCCACTCCGAGGGCTTTGCGCTCGCCCTCGACGAGCAGCCCCTCGGGTGCTGCGGCGGCGAGCAGGACGCCGCAGACGATGACGAGCAGCAGGACGGCCGAGGCGAAGCCGAGGGGTTCGCCGGTGACCACGGCCACGACCGCGGCGATCGCGCCCTCGGTGGACAGGATCGGCGCGATCAGGCCGACCTTCCCGTTGCGCAGCGCCGTGTACGCCAGCACCAGCCCCACGATGTTGCCGGCGCCGGCAACGACCATCCAGGCTGCAGTCGAGCCGGTCAGGTGCTCGGGCAGCCCCACTACCGCGACGCCGATCAGGTTGACGACGAGCCCGGTGAACATCACCCAGGCAACCACCGAGAACGCACCGATCAACCGGCTGGAGCGGGACGAGCAGAGCGTGCCGACAGAGAACATCACCGCCGCCCCCAGGCCGCCGAGAATCGCCGTCACGTCGGGGACGGTACGTGGTGCGCGGCCCCTAGGCTCGGATGCGTCGAACTCGTCGGGCGGCGGGTCGTCCTGCGGCCGGTGATGCCGTCCGACAGCGACGAGCTGGTCCGGATCCGTCGGTGCCCTGAGGTCATGGCCGCCTGGGACGAGGTCGAACCGGGATTTCCGTTCGACGACTCCGGCGCCGTCTGCTTCTGCGTCCTGCTCGGCGGGGCGGTGGTCGGGATGATCCAGTTCTCCGAGGAGGAGACCCCGAAGTACCGGCACGCGGGTATCGACCTGTTCCTCGACCCGGCTGTGCCTGGTCGCGGTGTGGGGCGGGACGCGGTGCGAGTGCTGGCGACGTACCTCGTTGCGGTGCGCGGGCACCACCGGCTGGTCATCGACCCGCCGTCGGCAACCGTGCGGCGGTCCGGTGCTATGCGTCAGTGGGGTTCCGGCCGGTAGGTGTGATGCGACGGTACGAGCGGGACGCCGACGGCCAGGGATGGCACGACGGGCTGCTCATGGACCTGCTGGTGGACGAGCTGATCGAAGGGTGAAGGTGCCGATCTCTCGCGCCGGATCGTGCCGCATAGCACGGGTTGTGGTCCTTGCCGCTGTGATGTTGTCGTCTGTGGATAGCCCAGAATCCCTTTTGTGGACAACGACTTCTTGTCGGTGAGGCGATCTAGAGTCGCAGTATGTCGATCACCACGCTCACCGTTGAGGCGCTGTCCGCTGGTAGCGGTGATGCTGCCCTGGTGGCTGGACGAGCGACATACTGCGACTCTAGATCGCCTCACCGACAAGAAGTCGTTGTCCACAAAAGGGATTCTGGGCTATCCACAGACGA
>JANYIP010000392.1 GCA_025361995.1 Streptomycetales bacterium
TTGCCGAACTTTTAACTTTACATCGAGACTTGTCAAGCCCGTTTGATTCCCCTTCAAGTGCCAGTGAGTGCCGACATTGGTAGCGGCCTGTTTTTGACAAAAAATGGAGTGGTCGCAAAACACAAAAACACCCTCTAAATGAGGGTGTTTTTGGCTTTTGGGAGGTGGCAAAAATGGGTCGGGCTGACAGGATTTGAACCTGCGACCCCTTGACCCCCAGTCAAGTGCGCTACCAAGCTGCGCTACAGCCCGCCACCCAGTCACCCGAGCGCCGCCCACCCTACCCCAGCGCGCTGGGGCGGCCCGCTCCCCCAGACGTACGCACCAGACCAGTACCCTCCTGGTCGACGCCGTCACCACCGCCGCTGACAGGAGTATCGCACCGCCATGCATGACGAGGCCCGCACCGTGTGGGAAGAGCGGGCCCCGTCGGTCTCTGCTGACCGAGCGGTCGAGATCCTGCACGAGCACTACCCCGCCGTGGTCGCCCAGCACTCCATCGCTGGCGTCGATGTGTTGCCGAGCGAGCGCGACCGCAACCTGCTGGTCCGGTTCACCGGTGGCGAGGCGGCAGTCCTCAAGATCTCCAGCTCGGCGGAGGACAGCGCGGTGGTCGCGATGGAGAACGCGGCTATGGAGCATGTCGCCGCGGTCGACCCGGAGCTCCCGATCCCGCGGCTTTATCGAACTGCGACGGGTGACCTGACCGCCGCGATCGCTGGCGACGACGCGCGCCGGCACGTGTCCCGGCTGATCACGGTGCTGCCCGGCGACCACCTCGAGGGACGCACGGTCTCCATCAAGCTGGCGCACGAGATCGGTCGCGCGGACGCGCGGATGTCGGTCGCGCTGCAGGGTTTCTTCGATCCCGCGGGAGCACGAGTCCTGGCCTGGGACATACGACGGCTGGGCGTGATGGTCGAGCACGCGGAGCACATCGCGGATCCGCGGCGGCGGGCGCTCGTGCGGGCAACGGCCGTCCGGGTCCAGCCGGCTCTGGCAGCGACCCGGCGGCTGCGCGCGGGCATCCAGCACTCTGACGTCACGCTGACCAACGTCCTCACCGATTCGGATGACCAGATCACGGGGCTCATCGACTTCGGGGACATGCAGCACACGGCGGTGGTCTGCGACGTGGTGGCTGCTCTGACGTCGGTGCTGCGCAGCGCAGCGGGTGCGGACCTCGACGACCTGCTGGCCCTGGCGGCCTCGTTTGTCGAGGGTTACCAACGGGTTCAGCTCCTCGACGTCGACGAGGCCGGGCTGCTGGCGGACCTGGTCCTGGCCCGGCTCGCGACGACGGTGCTGGTCTCGGCCTGGCGGATCGGCCAGCACCCGGACAACGCGACGTACATCACGCAGTACGACGAGGCGACGTGGACGCTGCTCGAACTGCTGGCCCCGCTCGACCCGGCGGTGCTGACAGCCCGGTTCGCCCGGCTGGCCGGGACGTCGCGGGTCGGCGTCGACGGTGGCTCTGACCTGCGCGCTCGGCGTGATGCGGCGCTGGGAGGCAAGCTTGCGCCGCTGACGTACCGGAAGCCGGTAGAGATCGTGCGCGGCGAGGGACCGTGGCTGTATGCGGCGGACGGGCGGCGTTATCTCGACGGGTACAACAACGTGCCGGTGGTGGGGCACGCGCACCCGACAGTGACGCAGGCGATCAGCCGGCAGTCGGCGCTGCTCAACACGCACTCGCGCTACCTGCACCCGAACATAGTGGAGCTGGCGGAACGGATCGTCGCGACGATGCCGGCGTCGCTGGACACGTGCATCTTCGCGAACTCGGGTACGGAGGCCAACGACCTCGCGTGGCGGATGGCGCTGATGTCGACCGGCGGCGAGGGCGCGCTGATCGCGCAGTGGGCATACCACGGGATCTCCGCCGCGATCGTGGACTTTTCGTCGAACGAGTGGCCGCCCGGCCACCACCCGGAGCACGTGGGGACGTTCCGTGCGCCGCACTCCGACGGTGCGTCGATGCAGCCTGGCTACGCCGACGGCCAAAGCCGGGTGGCTGCCGCGACAGCCTGGCTGGCCGAGCGTGGGCACCGGCCGGCGCTGCTGCTGGTCGACTCGATGTTCACCAGCGAGGGGATCCTCGAGGCGACGCCGGAGTACATGGCTGGCCTGCTCGATGCCACCCACGCCGCGGGCGCGCTGTTCCTCGCCGACGAGGTGCAGGCCGGGTTCGGCCGGTCGGGGCCGCAGCTGTGGCGGTTCGCATCGCTGGGCATCACGCCCGACTTCGTGACGCTCGGCAAGCCGATGGGCTCGGGCCACCCGGTCTCCGCGGTCGTGACGCGTCGCGACATCGCTGAGGAGTTCTCGTCGAAGTACGAGTTCTTCAGCACGTTCGCAGGCAATGCGGTGTCGTGCGCCGCCGCCCTCGCGGTGCTGGATGTGTTGGAGGATCAGCAGATTCCGGCCCGAGCGCTCGGTGTCGGGGAGCACCTGCGGGCGGGGCTGCGCGGGCTGGCGGCGACGTATCCGGTGATCGTGGACGTCCGCGGGTGCGGGCTCATCGCCGGGGTCGAGCTGGGTGGGACGGACTCTGTCGCCCCCCGGGAGTACGCGGCCCGGGTGGTCGAAGGCCTGCGCGATGCGGGCGTGCTGGTGGGCGCGACCGGCCCTGCTGGGAACGTGCTGAAGATCCGCCCGCCGCTGGTGTGGACGGACGAGCATGCGGACTTGCTGGTGGAGACTCTCAACACGGTGCTGAGCGGGCCGCTGGGGTGAGCAGGGCTAGGCAGGGAGGGCTGAGCAGGATTGGGATCTCGTGTCAGCCCTTGCCGCGCTTCTCCCGTACCCGGACGCTGATCTCGATCGGGGACCCGGCGAAGCCGAACTCTTCGCGCAACCGGCGCTCGATGAACCGGCGGTACGACGCCTCGAGGAAGCCGGACGCGAACAGCACGAACTTGGGCGGCCGGGTGGAGGGCTGCGTGGCGAACAGGATCTTGGGCTGCTTGCCGCTGCGCACGGGCGGGGGCGTCGCCGAGACGAGCTGCCCGAGGAACGCGTTGAGACGGGCGGTCGGCACGCGAGTCTCCCAGCCCTCGAGTGCGGTCTCGATCGCCGGTACGAGCCGGTCGGCGTGCCAGCCGGTCCGCGCGGACAGGTTGATCCGCGGCGCCCAGGTGACCCGGACGAGGTCGCGCTCGATCTCGCGGTCGAGGTAGTAGCGGCGGTCCTCGTCGACCAGGTCCCACTTGTTGTACGCGATGACCAGCGCCCGGCCGGATTCCTCGACCATCGAGATGATGCGCAGGTCCTGCTCGGAGAGCACCTCGCTGGCGTCGACGAGGACGACGGCCACCTCGGCCTTCTCGAGTGCGGCTTCGGTGCGGAGCACGGCGTAGTACTCAGCGCCGGACGCTTCGTGAGCCCGCCGCCGGATCCCGGCTGTGTCGACGAAGCGCCAGGTCTTGCCGCCGAGCTCGACCAGCTCGTCGACGGGGTCCACGGTGGTACCGGCCACCTCGTGGACGACCGAGCGGTCCTCGCCGGTGACCTTGTTCAGCAGGCTGGACTTGCCGACGTTGGGCTTGCCGAGCAGGGCAACCCTCCTGGGCCCACCGGGTGCGCGGTCGACATCGTGCGGGGCCTCGGGCAGGGCCGCGAGGACAGCATCGAGGAGGTCACCGCTGCCCCGGCCGTGCAGGGCTGAGACGGCGTACGGCTCGCCCAGGCCGAGTGACCACAGCCCGGCGGCGTCAGCTTCGGTGCGGGCATCGTCGACTTTGTTGGCGGCGAGGACAACCGGCTTGCCGGCCTTGCGCAGGACCTTGACGACGGCCTCGTCGGTGTCGGTGGCGCCGACGCCGGCGTCGACCACGAGGAGCACGGCGTCTGCCATCCCGACGGCGATCTCGGCCTGCTCCTTGACCCGGGCCTGGAGGCCCTGGGCGTCCGGCTCCCAGCCGCCGGTGTCCACCACGGTGAAGCGGCGGCCGTTCCAGATCGCGTCGTACGCGACCCGGTCACGGGTGACCCCCGGCCGGTCCTCCACGACAGCTTCGCGCCGGCCCAGGATGCGGTTGACCAGGGTGGACTTGCCGACGTTCGGCCGACCCACGACAGCCAGTACCGGCATCGGGCCGACGTCGTCGAACTCGTCGCTGTCGAGCCCGACCGCATACGCGCTGTAGTCGTCAACAGGGTCGCCGAGCGAGCCGAAGCCATCAAGGCTCTCGGCAGGCGCGAAGCCGTCCGATCCGGTCACTGGTTCACCTTGTCCTTGTTTGCGGCAACGTCGCGTGCTCCGCGTACGTCGGTACCGGCTTCGTGCTGGCTGAGGGCATTGAGCGCGTCGCGCCGGACGTGGTGTTGTGCGTCGGCGAAGCGGGCGACCGACATGCCATCTGCATTGAACGCGTCGCCACCAATCTGTGTGACGCGCGCATTGCGGACAACGAC
>JANYIP010000003.1 GCA_025361995.1 Streptomycetales bacterium
ACCGCATCCTGCACGTCCCCGCGCGCCTGGCCCGAACCGGACGACGACGACATCTCCGCCTGCCCGCGACCTGGCCCTGGGCCCGACAACTCGCCGCCGCATTCGTCCGGATCAACGCGATCCCCCCGCCCACCTGAGCCGGGCAACACCACCCGACCACCCACCACCAGGACCCGGAGAACCACCACACCCGACTACGTCGGGCGCCACCCCACGGCCCGAACCGCACGAGCCCAAAACGCCGGAATGATCAAAGGCATGAAAGACCCAGGCTAGTCGAAGCCGCAGGCTGAGGGCACCGACGTGAATGTCGGCCGAGGCGTCACACCCCCGTTGACCTGGGCGGATACGATCTGGACGCACACCGGAGGGCTCGCATAGTGGCCGAGTGCGGCGGTCTTGAAAACCGCTAGGGGTGCAAGCTCCTCGAGGGTTCGAATCCCTCGCCCTCCGCCAGATGTCTCTTTCACACCCGCCGGGTCTGCTGCACGGATAGGTGACATCTGATCTGTGGTGCCGAGAGGTGCCGCTGGAAGGATGTGCACCATGCCCAAGCCCTATCTCAAGGAGTTCCGCGACGATGTCTTGGAGGTCGCCCGGCGACGTGAGCCCGGGGTGACGTTGAAGCAGATCGCGGCCGCTTTCGGCGTCTCGGAGTCGTGCCTGACCAACTGGCTGACTGCCGCCGACCGCGAGGACGGTGTGAAGCCCGAGCCGACCGCCGGTGAGCTGGCGGAGCTGCGTGAGGCCAAGAAGCGAATCCGGCTGCTGGAGCAGGAGAACGAGGTGCTGCGCCGGGCGGCTGCCTATCTGTCGCAGGCGAACCTGCCGGGAAAATGATGTACCCGCTCGTCCGTGAGCTGGCCGTCGACGGGATCCCGTGACGGTGACGTGCCGGGTCCTGAAGATCGCTCGTCAGCCCTACTACCGGTGGCTGGCCAACCCGGTCACACCGTCCGACCTCGAGGAGGCGTATCGGGCGGACGCACTGTTCGACGCGCACCGCGACGACCCCGAGTTCGGCTACCGGTTCCTGGCCGACGAGGCCCGCGACGCCGGGGTGGTCATGGCCGAGCGGACCGCGTGGCGGATCTGCTCGGACAACGGCTGGTTCTCCCGATTCTGGAAGAAGCCCAGACGCGGCAAGGGCATCAGCACACCGCCGGCCATGTCAGCCTGTTGCACGACAGCGGCGCACTGCTGGTCGGCGACATCGTCGGCAACCAGCCCGAACCCGCCGACCCACGAGATCGTCTCCAACGCCGCCAGGGTGATCTGGAGGAAGCCGATCGCCTCGAGCTCGTGCGCCCTCGATAGCGAGCCCGCGTCCACGGCCGCAAGGCCAGCGGCGGTCACCACTCCCGCGAGCAGCGCCTTCGCGTCGGCGTCGTCACCGGCGATGACGACCGTGGTGGTCAGGTCGCCGACAACGCCCGAGGCCAGCGTCCCGGCGAACGTGGTGTTGAAAGCCTTGAGAACGTGGGAGTCGGGCAGCGCCTTGGCGAGCTCGGCGGCAGTGGAGCCGTCGGCCGGCACGACGAGGGAGTCGAACGTCTCGGAGTTCACCGGGTTGGTGATGTCGACGACGATCTTGCCCGCAAGGCTTGACCCACGAGCGCTCACGATGCCGGCGATCGCGGCGCACGGGACAGCGAGGACGACGATGTCGCCGGTGACCGCCTTGTCGGTGTCGGCCTCGCCGAGGACGTCGATGGTGTTGCCGCCCTTGGCGACCAGGCCGGCGATGGCCTGCCCCATGTTGCCGCGGCCGAGGATCGTGACGTGACCGGGCTCGTCGGCCGAACCAACGCGACGCTGTCGCGGCTCTCGCACGTGGTGCAGCGGCTCGAGGGCCGAGGACTCGTCGAGCGGTTCCCGTGCCCGCAGGATCACCGAGCGACCAACGCCAGGCTGACGGCGGAGGGCTGGGCCAAGGTCGTCGCGTCCGCTCCTGGCCATGTCGAGACCGTCCGGAAGTATGTCGTGGATGCGCTGACCCGGGAGCAGTTCGGCCAGCTGACCGGCATATCGGCCTCGATCCTCGGGCCGATAGACCCCGACGGCGCCGTCGCGGCGCACTAACCTCGTCGAAGGTGCTCGATCCGGCTCTCGTTGAGGTGGTGGGTGTGAACGGTGCTACCGCGACGGACAGGGTCGCCAGGACGCGGCTTTACCGAGGGGGCCAGCTCGCCAAGGAGGACTTCCCGGTCGACGACATCTCCGACTACCTCGACGAGCCCGACACCGTGCTGTGGGTGGACCTGTGCGCCCCGGACCGCAAGGATCTCGCGGTCGTGGCCGACGAGCTGGGTCTGCACGCACTGGCGGTCGAGGACGCGATCCAGCCGAAGCAGCGACCCAAGCTCGACAGGTACGAGACACACGAGTTCATGAGCCTCTATGGCGTCCACCTCGACCATGACAGCGGGAACCTGCGGCTGAGCGAGCTGTCGGCGTTCATCACCAGCCGAGTGCTGGTCACAGTGCGCAAGGACGAGTCGTTCGACATGGACGGAGTCCTGGCGCGGTGGGACGGCTCCCCGGACCTGGCGAAGAACGGCGTCGGATTCCTGCTGTGGGGGCTGATCGACCACGTGGTCGATGGGCACTTCGACGCAGTTCAGACTCTCGACGAAGAGATCGAGGAGCTCGAGGACCTGCTCTTCGACGACCAGCCGCGCGACAAGGACGTGCAACGTCGCAGCTTTGCCCTCCGCAAGAGCCTGGTGACGCTGCGACGGGTTGTCCTCCCGATGCGCGAAGTGGTCAACACCCTGATGCGGCGCGACATCGAGGTCGTGCCTGAGCAGATGGCGCCGTACTTCCAGGACGTGTACGACCACGTGCTGCGGGCCACCGAGTGGACGGAGTCGCTGCGGGACCTGGTCTCGACCATCGTTGAGACGAACCTGACACTGCAGGGCAACCGGCTGAACATCATCACCAAGAAGGTGACGAGCTGGGCCGCGATCATCGCGGTGCCGACGGCCATCACCGGGTTCTACGGCCAGAACCTGCCCTACCCGGGGTTCGCGAAGACGTCGGGCCTGGTCGTGTCGTGCCTGCTCATCGTCGTCGTCTCAAGCGGACTGTATGTGGCGTTCAAGCGGAAGGACTGGCTCTAGGCCAGCTCCGGGCGGCCCACGGGTCGTAGTCGACCTCCAGCGGCTCCTGAGCGGGCCTTCCGTTCTCGGGCACGTGCTGCAAGTTGATGCGTACGCGGTACCAGAGCGAGCTGCTCCCGCGCATCCCGTCGACCAGGACGTCGGCCTCCTCGAGCAGGGGTACGACGGCCGGGTGGCGGGCCTTCCACCGTTCGAGTGCGTCGAGCGCCTCCGGCTTGGTCTTGGTCCGTGCCACCTCGATGAGCGGCATCGTCGACACTCGCCGCCCGGTGCCCTTCGGCGCCTTCTCCCCGGGGCCCATCGACGTCGCCAGCTCGAGCAGGGGGAGCAACGAGCCGCTGGTCGCGTCCATGCCTGCCCACGGGTCACCGATGTCGGCGTACCGGGCCGGCACGGTCGCCACGGTGTGATCCTCGGGACGGCAGTCGCGCACCTCGTCCCAGCGCAACGGCGTGGAGACCCGCGCATCGGGCAGGGCGCGTACGGAATAGGCGGAGGCGACCGTACGGTCCTTGGCGTTCTGGTTGAAGTCGACGAAGACCCCGTGCCGCTCTTCCTTCCACCACCGGCTGGTCGCCAGGTCGGGTGCCCGGCGCTCGACCTCGCGAGCGACAGTCTGCGCGGCCCGGCGCATCTCGGGGAACGTCCACTGCGGATCCACCCGAGCGTAGATGTGGATCCCGCGCGACCCCGATGTCTTGGGCCATCCGACCAGGGCGTGGTCCTCGAGCACGCCCCGAACCACGAGGGCGACATGAACCATCTGCGCCCAGCCGACGCCGGGGACGGGGTCCAGGTCGATGCGGAGCTCGTCAGGATGGTCGAGGTCCTCAGCCAGCACTGCGTGCGGGTTCAGGTCGACACAGCCGAGGTTCACGACCCAGGCGAGGGTTGCGGCGTCCCGAACGACTACCTCCTCGGCTGATGTACCCGACGCGTAGTGCAGCTCGGCGACCTCGATCCAGTCGGGGCGCTTGGTCGGCGGGCGTTTCTGGAACACCGCCTCTTCGGCGATGCCCTTGACGAACCGCTTGAGGATCATGGGTCGTCCCCTGACACCCCGGAGCGCGCCATCGGCGATCGCGAGGTAGTAGCGCACCAGGTCGAGCTTCGTGACGCCGGCGTCGGGGAACACGACCCGGTCGGGGCTGGTGATCGTCACCTCGCGGCCGGCGACCAGCAAAGTCTCGGACGTGGGCATGCGGTCAGGGTTCCACGGATCGGCGGCCGCCGAACAGCGGGCGACGTTCTCAAGGCCGCGTGACCACCCTCCGATAGCCCTTCCAGGGGGCCGTCGGCGTCGCTGGGAAAGGCGAGGCCTTGACCCACTTCCACGAGCGCGACCTGGAGTCCTAGGTGGGGCAGCCCTGCACTCATGCTGCTCGTTGGTTCGGACGGCGTTGACCCCGGCGGGGTGATGGCCGTGGGGCACGACGGGCAATGGCAGTTCGTGCCGCTCTACGACAACCGCCCGCAGCGAAGGTCGTCGCCGGTGTTGGAGTCGCGCTGGTCGTGCTCGCACTGGTCATCTGGGTGGGGCGAGTCTGGGCCGTGATGGTCGTGATCGTGATCGAGGCGCTGCTCATCCTCAGGGCGGGGTTCTCCTTGCTCGCCAGCGCCTCGATGGCCTATCACATCGGTACCGTCCTCGGGATGGGGTTCCTCGGTCTGATCATCTGGCTCCTCGGGCGCCGGTCGTCAGCTAGGTGGTACCACTAGCCGGAGCCCGAGACCTTGCGGGATGGATCTTGACATGAGATCGTGGCGGTATGGCGTCGCTTAGGTACGACACGTCACCGCCGCTTGTCAGTGAGCTCTCGCTGGCGACGCTCCTCGGCGACGTGACCAAGGCGGGCGCGGCGCTGGCCCGGACTGCGACGGTCCCCGCAGAGGTCCGAGACCTGGTGCGAGACCTTCCGAACCGGCTGCACGCGGACGCCCCGTCCAACGCCCTGGCAGGCGACCCCTACCTGGCCGAGAACGCGTTCGCCGGCGCGGCTCGTGCCGCCGCCGCACTCCTCGACCCCGACGAGCGCGCGGCGCGACGTCTCGCGCGGCTAGGTCTTGAGCAGCTACGGCAAGCTTTGCGAGACATCGTCGAGGCGAGGCCCGTTGACGAGGACGTCCCGGTCGCGCAGCTTGCAGCGTGGCTCGAGAGCACCCTCGGAGTCCCGCAGCAGCAGGTCGCTGAGCTCGTGGGTACCAGCACGCGAACCTGGCAGAGATGGCTGACCGGTGCGCAGCCCGATCCCGAACAGGGCGCCAGGTTGCGTCGAGTCGCGCGGTTGACACTGCACCTGCGCCATGCGCTCACGGGTCCAGGTGTCGCACGGTGGTTCACCCGGACGCACCCGCTCGTCCAGCAAGGCGTAGGTCGACCCGTCGACGTGCTGGACGAGCCTGACGGCTACCGGCTCCTCCTCGTGATTGCGGCCGGTCTCCGCAGCAATCAGGCGTCCTAGGTGGTCTGGGAAGCGACGGGCTGGCGCTTGGCCGGATGGGACACGCCGTTCTGGAGCGGGCCCAACCGTCGCGCTGGCAGGTACAACCGCGCGGGCGACGGAGCGACTCAGTACATCTGTCTGCACCCGTGGGGGCCGTGGGCGGAGCTGCTGCGCTGGGAAGGCCGACAGAGTCCGGGGGAGCTCGCAGACCTTCGGGCCAGGATCTGGTCAGTACGGGTCAGCTTGCCTGACGTACCTCGCGCGATCGACTTCGACACAGCAACCGCTGAGGGTGCCTGTCCGGAGGGTCTTGTCTCCGAGGACTACAGCCACTGCCAGGAGCTCGGCGACGCAGCTCGGGCGGCGAACCAGCCGGCACTGATCGCGCCGTCGGCCGCACTGCCTGGGACCGAGACGCTCGTCCTGTTCGGCCCGAGGATCCTGATCGCGTGGCAACTCGAACCGATCGACGTGGACATCGACCTCGCGGCTGCGGTCTCTGCCGAGGGGTCGCGGGTCCCTCGCGCCGTGCTGCCCCACGTCCGGTGGAGAGGCGAGACTCATGCGGGCCTGGACGCGTGGGAGGCCGGCGAGCCCTACGCCTTCTTGGAGTCGGTGCCAACGCCACTCCCGTAGTGCTGCTGCCGTCCACGACTTGCGCCTAGTGTGGGTACATGATCGAGGTCCAGGGACTCACCAAGACTTTCGGTGACAAGGTCGCCGTCGACAACCTGAGCTTCACCGTCCGCCCTGGCGTCGTCACCGGTTTCCTCGGCCCCAACGGAGCCGGCAAGTCGACCACGATGCGCCTGATTCTCGGCCTCGACCGGCCCGACTCGGGGACGGCGCTCGTCAACGGCCACCCGTACGGATCGCTGCCCGGCCCGCTCTTCGAGGTCGGTGCGCTGCTCGACGCGAAGGACGTGCACGGCGGACGTACGGCGCGCAGCCACCTCCTCGCGCTGGCGCAGAGCAACGGGATCAGCAGCAAGCGAGTCGACGAAGTTCTCGAGCTGACCGGCATCAGCTCGGTCGCGGGCAAGCGGATCAAGGGGTTCTCGCTCGGCATGTCCCAGCGGCTCGGGATCGCCGCGACACTGCTTGGCGACCCGAAGGTGCTCATGTTCGACGAGCCGGTGAACGGGCTCGACCCCGAGGGCATCCTCTGGATCCGCAACTTCATGCGCTACCTCGCGGGGCAGGGTCGGACGGTCTTCGTCTCGAGCCACCTGATGAGCGAGATGGCCGTCACCGCAGACCACCTGATCGTGGTCGGCCGCGGGCGGCTGATGGCCGACATGACGACCGAGGCCTTCATCGAGTCCAGCTCCACCAACGCCGTACGCGTGAAGTCACCGCAGGCCGTTGAGCTCAACCAGGCACTCGTCGACCGAGGCTTCCAGGTGACCACCGTGGACGGCTATCTCGAGGTGGCGCGGGCGGAGTGCGCGCAGGTCGGCGACGTCGCCGCCGAGCACCACCTCACGATCCACGAGCTGTTCGAGGAGCGGGCTTCGTTGGAAGAGGCATTCATGGAGCTCACCAAGGACAGCGTCGAATATCACACCGAAGCGTTCCCCGGCGATCCCTTCGGTGCACCCCAGGGAGAGTCGGCATGACGACACCGACGAGCATGCGGCACGTCCTGCGGTCAGAGTGGACCAAACTCATCTCGGTCCGCTCGACGGTCTGGACCATGGTCGCGATGGTGGCGACGACCATCGGCTTCGGCGTCCTGATCTCCTGGGCGACCGAGTCCAACTGGGCCAAGGTCGAAGCCCGCCAGCGCTCGGTGTTCGACGCGACGTCGACGAGCCTTGCCGGGATCGCGTTCGGCCAGCTGGCCATCGCGGTGCTCGGCGTCATGGTGATCAGCACCGAGTACTCGACCGGCGGCATCCGCACAAGCTTGACCGCGGTCCCGAAACGGTTGCGCCTGCTGGCCGCCAAGTCGCTGATCCTGCTCGCGATCTCGCTCGTCGTCGGGACGATCACGTCGTTCGTGGCGTTCTTCCTCGGCCAGGCTTTCCTGTCCAAGGTGGGGATCGAGACGCACCTGGGCGATCCGCAGGTGCTGCGCGCGGTCTTCGGTGGCGGGCTCTACCTGGCCGGGAGTGCCATGTTCGGGCTGGCCCTCGCTGCGCTCATGCGGCACACGGCCGCGGCGATCACGATCGTGGTGGGCGCCCTGCTGGTCGTACCGCCGTTCACCCGCCTGCTCCCGGGCGGCTGGGGCGACGCGGTCGAGCGCTACTTCACCAGCAACGCCGGCCAGCAGATCACGGCAGTCACCCAGGACGTCAATACGCTGAGTCCGTGGGGCGGCTACCTGGTGTTCACGCTGTGGTGGGTCGTCATCATGGCCGTCGCGGCGTACCTGCTGAACCGCCGCGACGCCTGAGCCACCCAGTATCGATCTGGCGGAGTGGGCGGGCCATTCGACTCTGCCGGTGGGCTCGCGGCTCGCGGACGATGTCCGGGTGATTCGCCTGCGTGAGAACAAGGAAACCCTGCTGTTCGCGACATCCATCGTGCTGCTGCTGGTCGGGGGGCTGGTCCGGCTCATGTCCGCCGACACTCCGGCGAACCTGCTGTGGATCACTGGGACGGTGCTGGGTCTCGGCTTCTCGGTCTTCACCACAGTTGGCGCGGTCGTGCGCCGCCAGCCCAGCGTTGACATCATCGCTGTCCTCGCGCTTGCCGGCGCTCTTGCGGTCAACGAACCCTTCGCGGGCGCGATGATCACCGTGATGCTGGCGAGCGGTCTGTTCCTGGAGGCGCGGGCTTCCGCTCGGGCGCGGGGCGAGCTGAGCCTGCTGGTGGAGCGGGCCCCGCGGATGGCGCGCCGCCGGGTTGGGGGTACCGTCGTCGAAATCTCCCGCCCTTGTCCGTCGTCGTCCCCGGCGACCGGTTGCTAGTCGGCACGGGCCAGATCGTCCCGGTCGACGGCCGACTCCTGTCCGCGGCGACGCTGGACGAGTCCGCGCTGACGGGCGAGCCGCTGCCGGTCGAGCGGCTCTCCGGCGACGACGTCCGCAGCGGGGTGGTCAACTCCGGGCCACCCGTGGACTTCGTGGCGACCGCCGCCGCAGGATCGACGTACGCCGGCATCGTGCGCCTCGTCGAGCAGGCGCAGGCTTCCACCGCGCCGTTCGTTCGGGCGGCGGACCGGCTCGCCATCCTCTTCGTCCCGTTCACGATCCTGCTGGCCGGAGCCGCCTGGGCCTGGCACGCAGACCCGGTCCTGGCCGTGGCCGTGCTCGTTGTGGCGACGCCCTGCCCGCTGCTGCTCGCCGCGCCCATCGCGATCATGTCGGGCCTGTCCCGTGCCGCCAGCATCGGCGTCGTCATCAAGGGTGGTAGCGCTCTCGAGCGGCTCGCCCG
>JANYIP010000039.1 GCA_025361995.1 Streptomycetales bacterium
GCCGATATTCCCTGCTGATAGGTTTCCTCTCGGGTCCGGCCCAGCAAGTCCGCGAGCTTTTGATTCACAAAGGTTGTATCGCCGGTTGTTCCAAGCACCAGAATCCCTTCTTGGGCCGTCTCGGCGATGGCCCTGTATCTCGCCTCCGACTTGCGCACTTCGTCGTGCGCGGCTACCTCCGCACTGATATCGCGTAAGTTCTTGATCACACCGCCAACGTCACGGTCCGAGAGGCAATTGGTGACGGTCTCCTCAACCCAACGCCATTCCCCTTTGCCGTCCTTGATGCGGAGGCTGAGCCGCTCGTAGCCGGCGTCCCTCATCAGGGCGCGCGAAAATGCGCCTTGTGCACAAGCGCGGTCATCTGGGTGAACAAATTCCCACGCCTTCATCCCGAGCACGCCATACGGGGCGTGGCCGAGGAGCTCAACTACCGATGGAGACACATAGACGATGGTGGCATCAGCATCAGTAACAATCGTCACATCGGAGGCACCTCGATTGAGAGCGTTGAAAAACCCCTCCTGGCGAGCCAGGCGCTGCTCCGCGAGAGTCAACTTGGCGAGGTCTGCGGGAGCCATGGCACTATTCCCCTCGTCATCGGTCTGGACAAGGGATGACCCATCTGCCTCCGGCGCGCTCGGCGAGGGAGGCCGAATCTGCGCCTGGCCGTCCTTCTTCATACCCGTTGCATACCCCAGGATCGAGGATCCGAAGCCCAACCAAGCACGACGTTCGGCTCCCTTGCGCCGGCCTCGCCCTCGCCGCAGGCGTCACCATGAAGCCCATGCGCGAACTCCTTCCCACAGATCCACAGGGATCACCGCGGACGATCCCCCAGTTGTCACCATGGGCAGTGCCGCATCGAGGGCTCCAACGGCGTCGTCGTCAACGCCCAAGGACCCAAGAGCATCGACATCGCCGACGGTTTCTGGCACACCATCGTCTGCACCAAGTCCGCTGACGGCCCCACCGGAACCGACGTCCAGGTGACGGTCGACGGCGTCCCAGGCCCGGTCCTCCACAGCGCGGCTCTCGGCAATGTGATCAGCAACGACGCGGTCGACCTCGGCGGTCAAAGCTCCAAGGCGAACAAGGACTCCATCGACGGCCAGTACCTTTCCGTCAGCTACAGCGTCGGCTAGCCGGTGTAATCAGACACGTCGTCGTGTCATCGGTCGTCACTGTGCGTTTAGGATGACCGCAGCTGGGGAGTACGGCTCTGTGCTGCTCCTCGCCCCGTCAAGCCGACTTGGGAGGCTGCCTGCAAGAGCCAAGTTCCCAAGGCCACCAGCAGCACCGGTCACCCAGGTCCAGGACCGGGTGAGGTGGGCGCAGTTCTTCGATGACCACGCGGCTGCGGTACTGGGGTTCGCCACGCTGCTTGTTGAAAATGTTGACGTTGCCGCCACGGTCGCCGGGCACGCGCTGGTCAACGGCTCCAGCACAGTCTCCGTCGTGGACAGCCACGAGGCCGAGCGAGTGCTGGCTCTGGCCGTACTTCAGGTATGCCGCCGGGTCGCTGCTACTGGTCGCGTTGCCGCACTGGACGACCGAAGAGTAGTTGTTGGCTTGGCGGAATTCGGCCGTCTGAACTCACACCAGATTGCTGCGGCGATCGGTCGGCCGGAAGGCGTGGTGGCGGCACTCCTTCAGGCCTCGACCCCTGAGAACGGCGACGCCAGTGACCTGTCGTCCGGGTAGCACCACTGACCCCGGGCTATTGACTCACCGTGATTGCTCGACCTCCTAAAGTGAGCACCCTCGGGGGCTATGCGCGGCGGTCGAGGGGTTCTACGTTGGCGTTGATTGGGCCGCTTGCGCTCACGAGGCTGGGGCGGTCTCCGGTGACCTCATAAGGGCGGGTGTGGCTGTGAGAAGACCACGGTTGTGGGTAGTGGCGGTGGCGGCGGGATCGCTGGCGGTGGCGTTGGGGATGCCTGCGGTAGCGGCAGGTGCGGCGCCTGGAACGGCGAGTGTGCCGCGAGGGATCGATTGCAGCAACACCAAGTACCTGTGTACCGAGGTCGCCGACTCAGACGACGCTTTCGGCCACTACGTCGGCCACGACGAGCCGTCGCTGCTGTTCGACTCCAGCGTGCCGGGTTCAGGGAACCAGATGCGCTACTCGGGGATTCTGCCGAAGGACCCGTCGGCCACGAACGTGCCCGGCCGGCACTCCTACGACTTCCAGCTGTATGCGGC
>JANYIP010000069.1 GCA_025361995.1 Streptomycetales bacterium
GTCGCTGCCGCTTCTTGACGATCACCGGCTCGAACGTCCCGTCCCGGTCACGAGGGACCTCGATCTGCACGTGGCCGGTGGCCTCGGTCAGCACCGTCTTGGGCCGGGTCCCGTTGCGCACGTTCACCGAGTCCCGCTCGGCTGGCGCACGGTGCTTCTCATGACCCAGGTGCTCGGTCATCTCCTCGTTCAGCGCCGTCTCCAGCACCGTCTTGGTGAACTGCTTCAACAACCCGTCAGGGCCGGTCAAGGACAGGCCCGGCTCTCGAGCCAGGCCGCACCAGCTCCACCGCGGCCAGCTCCTCAGCCGACGGCTCAGGCTTCTTCTTCGGGCTCATATCAGTCAGTGTCGTGGTCATCACGGCACCTCTCCCGCCAGGCTCAACACCCGGCGCGTCGGGCCGGAAACACCGTTAGATCCACACTCCCACCGTCAAACACCACGCCCGAGGACTTGACCACTTGTGTGGCGTGCACGTGCGTTGTTGGTGCGGAGGAAGAGTCGGGGTGTTGGTCCCGTCCCTTCCTCCGATGACACCCGCGCTCCACGCGCCGATCTGGTGCCTATCGCCTGGTAGTCGGGCATTGTTGTGGCATGACGACCTTCTTCGATGGAGTTACGGATTGTCGCCTTACCCGACCGGATGGACGGGTCGTGGCATGGACGGAGTGGGGCAGAGGAAGTACCCCGGTGCTGCGGGTACCCGGGGTCCCGGGGAGTCGGTATGGACTTCGCGCGGACCGTTCCGTGTGGGCCGAGCGGAACCTTCGGATGATCACCACTGAGCGCCCCGGCTTCGGGGCCTCAACTCCGTTGCCCGGGCGTGGGTTCGCCGAGCATGCGGACGACCTAGCGGCCATCTTGGATCGTTTGGAGATTGAGTCACTTCACGTTCTTGGGGCCAGTGGTGCTGCGCCGCATGAACTTTCGTTCGCGGCGAGACACCCCGCCCGCGTGAAAGCGATGACGATCTTGGTGGGTATCGCCCCCTGCACCGATGACGAGGTTGCAGGGATGATCCCGATCAACCAGGAGGCCCACAGATTCGTGCTGGCCGGGGATCGCGCGGGGTTGGAGTCCTTGCTGTTGGCCAACCGTGAGGCGCTACTTGCCGATCCGCTCGTCGGTTTTCGTAAAGTGATGGAACAGGCTCCCGCGGCCGACCAGGACGTCATGTCAGACCCGCGCTGGCAAGAGGGCTTGGTCGCGCAACTGACCGAGGCTCTCGCTCAAGGTGTCCAGGGTTGGATGGATGAGTCATTCGCCATTTTTCGCCCGTGGGTGGACATCAACTTGGCGGCGGTGGCGACGTCTCTTACGTGGTGGCATGCGGCGTCGGATGCCAACGCCCCGTTGCCGGCTGCGCAGCGGCTGCTGGCAGCACTACCCAACGCTCGCCTGGTCCAGTTCGAAGACGAACAGGGCCATCTGGCCGCCTATCACCGGGAAGCAGAGATCCTCGACGATCTCCTCACTCGCTAGAAGGGCCCGGTGTGCCGAGAACTGCGCGGCGCCTATGCCGTGCTTGCTCAGTGCGTGCTCGGGGTAGAGGCTGGGGCTGTGTCCACGCCCGCGGAAGTCATCCAGCAGCTCATGCATTCCACCGACCGGTCGGCGTGGACTGCGACCGCCCTGTGTCTGGTGCTCGAGCGCCGCGGGTCAACGGGTCTTCAGGGCGCCGCAGCGGCCGTCTTGGCCGCGCTGGGGCTTGACGATGCTGGGTCCCTGGGTGACCTTGACGGTGCGGGGGTCTCGGCGCAGGCGGCCGCGCCGCTCCTGCAGGCGGCCGCCGTCTTGCGGGGGGACGGTGACCTGTGGGCGACGCAGTCGGATGCCGCCTTGCTGGCGCAAGGCCGCGCCAGCGCGCAGGGAGCCGCGATGTTCGCACAGCTTGGGCTCCCCAGGCTGGAGGGCCTAGCCAGCGCGATCTCCCGGCCGGGGGCCCGGATGCTAGACGTCGGCACCGGGGTCGGGGGCCTCGCGGTCGCCTACGCCGAGCGCTTCCCTGAACTCACCGTTGTCGGCATCGACGTGCTTCCCCGGGTACTCGTGCTTGCCGCGGCAACCGTAGCCGCTAGCACGGTCGCGGACCGCGTGGCGCTGCGCAACCAGGACATGGCCACCCTCGACGACCCCCCGACATACGCCCTGGCTTGGGTACCGGCCCCCTTCGTTCCCACGGCCGCGCTCGAGGTCGGACTAAGTCGCGTAGCACGGGCGCTGACTGCCGGCGGGTGGCTGATGCTTGGCCACGCACGATTCACCGGAGATCCAGTCAACGACGCCCTCACCCGGTTCAAGACCGTCGCTTTTGGTGGCACAGCCCTCGATGACAAACAGGCGCAACGAATCGTGATAGACGCTGGCCTGGAATCCGTGTCGACCCTGCCAACACCCCCAGGCGCTCCCGCGG
>JANYIP010000068.1 GCA_025361995.1 Streptomycetales bacterium
AGCCGTCCGCAGCAGCCCGCCGAAGCTGTCGCTGGACCCGGCGAGATCACCCAGAAGCCGCGAAAGTCCGTGCTGCTGAAGGAATCCGACGACCAGGAACAGGGCGAGGGTGATGACCACCAGCCGCCACGGCAGCAGCCCCCAGTGCAGCGACTCGCGCCGGCGCCACGCGAACGCGACGGTCAGCGTCGCGGCACCCGCGGAGCCGACGACCCACGGCGGGACCCCGATCACGAACAGCGGGCCGACCACGGCGCAGACCGTCACGGAAAGTCGGAAGAGCACCCGGTCCCGGGCCACCGTGTCTCTGCCGGGGGAGTAGCGGCCGCGCAGCGACGATCGCAGCAGCAGCGCCAGGACCAGCACCGACACTGCGACAGCGACCAGAGCGGGCACCCACATCCGGCCGGTGTAGTGGGCCACCGACCAGCCCAGCTTGCTGACCAGCAACAGGTTCGTGAGGTTCGATACCGGCAGCAGCAGCGACGCTGTGTTGGCGAGCCATACCGTAGCGAGCGCGAACGGCCACGGCGCGACACCGAGCCGGCTCGCGAGGGCGAGCACCACAGGCGTCAGCAGGACCGCCGTCGTGTCGAGCGAGAGCAGGATCGTGGTGACCGTGCCGAGGACGACGACGAGCAGCCACAGCCGCCGGACCGAGCCGCGCCCACCGCGAGCCGCGAGACCCGCTGCGGACTCGAACACCCCGGCTGCGTCAGCCAGCTCTGCTACCGCGGTGATCCCCATCAGGAACACCAGGATGGGCGCTACCCGGACGACTGAATCCCACTCCCACGAGTGCGTCACAGGTCCGCGACCACCACGTCGAACGGGTGCGCGCGACCGGGTTTGCGAGACGGCCCCGGGGTCGGCTCCACGACGTACCCCAGGGTGGCCAGGGTCTTCAGCAGCTGCGCCGGCGTCTTCGGGTCGGCGCCCGACAGCAGGAGATCACGGACCAGCCGGCCCTTGGTGGCCTTGTTGAAGTGGCTCACGACACTGCGTGACGTGGGGTCGCCCGGACGCCGTTCCTGGAGCACTCGCAGCGTCACGGTGCGGTCGGCCACTGCCCCGGACGGGCGCCACAACCCGGCATAGCTGCTCGATCGCAGGTCGAGCACCAGCCCGGTGGCCGTGACCGTCGCCATCGACGCCGCGAGCGGGTCGCGCCAGTGCGCGGTGAGTGTCCCGAGCTCGGGCAGGACGACGTCTCCGGAAAGCCGGTACGGCGGGATCCGGTCGCCGACGCGCAGCATCCCCCACAGCCCGCTGAAGACGAGGAGCGAGCGGTTGGCCCGGCGCCGCGCAGCCACCGGCAGGGTGTCGAGCCGGAGCGCCTCGTAGAGGACCCCGGTGTAGACGTCTGCGGCCGGTCGCGCCGGCGCCGTGAGCAGTCGCCGGTTGACCTCGACCTCGCCGGCGAGGCCCGGTGACAGCCCGAGGACGTCGCGCGCATGGTCCGGGTCCGCCGAGCAGAGCCCGACCAGCGCGTCGACCAGGGCGAGCCGGGGCCGGGCCAGCTCCGGGAAGGACAGCCCGGCGACGTCGAGGGCCCGGCCACGCGACGGCACCGGCGCTTTGCCCTCGGAGGGCGGGAGGAGGATCAGCACGGGGGCCCACTTTAGGTCGGTTCGCGGCGACGCGCGGCGCGAGGCCGCCGGGTCGATGCTCGACACCCTGCGGATGGCTAGCGTTGGTCTCGTGTCCCGCGCCAAGCTCCGCCTGAAGTCCGTCGACGCCCAGGAGCTGCGCACAGCCCTCGCGGCGATCCGGGTCGAGCTGGGCGTGCCGGACATGTTCCCGCCGGCTGCCCAGGCCGAGGCCGAAGCCGCCGCCAAGGCTCCGAAGCTGCCCGACCTGGACCTCACTGCGATCGCGTTCGCCACCCTCGACCCGCCCGGATCCACCGACCTCGACCAGGCGTACGCCATCGAGCGTTCGGGAGACGGCTACCGGGTGCGCTACGCGATCGCTGACGTCGCTGCGTTCGTGGTACCTGGTGGGGCTGTCGACCTCGAGGCGCACCGACGGGTCGAGACGCTGTACGCACCGGACGGGCGGGTGCCGCTGCACCCGACCGTGCTGTCAGAGGGGGCGACCTCGTTGCTGCCCGACCAGGACCGGCCGGCCCTGATCTGGACGCTCGACCTCGACGCGCAGGGCCAGCTGACCGCGACCGACGTACGCCGGGCTGTCGTCCGCAGCCGTGAGCAGCAGGACTACCCGAGCCTGCAGAAGGCCCTCGATGCGGGCACTGCCGGTGAGCCTGTCGCCCTGCTGCGTGAGGTGGGGCTGCTCCGGCAGCAGCTCGAGCGTGCCCGCGGTGGCATGAGCCTGAACCTCCCCGAGCAGGAGGTCGTGCCGGATCCGGACGGCGGCTGGGAACTGTCGTTCCGCGCCCCGCTCCCGCTGGAGGACTGGAACGCGCAGATCTCCCTGCTGACCGGGATGGCCGCCGCCGGGCTCATGCTCTCGGCCGGGATCGGCGTGCTGCGGACCATGCCGCCGGCCGACCCGCGCGACGTCGACCGGCTGCGGCGGGTCGCCCGCGGCCTCGGCATCGACTGGCCGGCCGGGCTCGCCTACGGCGAGCTGCTCTCCCGGCTGGATGCCCGTCGCGGGCGCGACGCCGCGTTCCTGACCGA
>JANYIP010000264.1 GCA_025361995.1 Streptomycetales bacterium
CTGGTGGTGATGGCGAGCACAGAGAAGATCCCCCCCGCCGCGCCCGCCGAAGTGGCTTTCAGCAATGGTCGCCCCGGAGCAGGCTGGTACCGGGGCGAACTGCACGCCCATACCCACCACAGCGACGGCAAGGTGAGCACCGTCAGCCTGGCCGGCGTGGGACCGTGCTGGCTAGGAACCTGCACCGAACTCCCGTTCGAGCGCAGCGACCTGGTTGGCCCCGAGGCCGCGGACCCGCCTGGTCTCGGCGATGCCGAGGCGCTCCATGAGCTGCCGGGCCCGCACCTTCCCGACGCCAGGCATCGACTCCAGCAGCGCGGACACCCGCATCTTGCCGATGACGTCGTTGGCCTGGCCGTCGCGGACCACGGCGAGGAGTGAAGCACCCGAGTGCTTGAGTCGGTTCTTGACCTCGGCCCGCTCGCGCCTGGCCAGCGCGGCCTTCGCCAGGGCGTCGAGGCGCTGCTCGGGGGTCAGCGGTGGGAGAGCCAACGGATCCTCGCAGGTCAGGGCAGGTTGGGGGGGTCAGGACCGGGCGGTACGGAACCTAGCGGCCGGGTCCGCGCGAGGGCAATGCGCGCGAGGGCAATGCGGGTGAGGTCAGTGCGGGTGAGGTCAGCATCGTTGCGAACGCGGCGGCCGCAGCCGCTACGTCCGGAGCGCCGGTGATCGGCCGCCCGATCACGAGCAGGTCGGCGCCGTCGGCGAGGGCACGCTCGGGCGTCGCCACCCGTACCTGGTCCGCGAGCTCGACGGAGCCGGCGGTGAGCCGGATGCCCGGGGTGATGAGGACCACTTCGGGGTCGACCTCGGCCCGTACCGCCGCCACCTCCTGGGGCGAGCACACCAGCGCGCGCGCCCCAGCCCCGACCGCGAGCACGGCGAGCCGACGTACGGCGTCCAGCGGCGGCCCGACCAGCCCGATGCGGTCCAGGTCCTGCGCCGACAGCGAGGTCAGGACGGTCACGGCGGCCACCCTGGTGTCCGGGAGCGCCTCGGCTGCGGCCGTGATCATGGCTGCTCCGCCGGCCGCGTGCACCGTGAGGTACGCGGGCGCCAGGCCCGCCACCGCGCGCGCCGCACCGGCGACCGTGTTCGGGATGTCGTGCAGCTTGAGGTCGAGGAACACGTCGCAGCCGTGGGCCGCAGTCACCGACTGGACGGCCTGAACCGCCTCGGCCCCGTGCCGCAGGTACAGCTCGAGCCCGACCTTCAACGTACGGACGTACGGACCCACTGCGCTCGCCCAGGTGACAGCAGTGGCGAGGTCACCCGCGTCGAGCGCGACGGCGATCGGCGGCGCGCTCACCCGCGGTGCTCCTTGTGCTCCCTGCCCGCGAGCGCGTCGCCCGGCGCGGCCTCGTCGTCACCCGCCGACTCGTCCGCCGTGGGCTCGGCGGGGACCCCGTGGGGCCGGTGGGCGTACCCGATGGCGTCGGAGAGGCGGTCGAAGCCGCGGTCACCCAGCTCGCGCTGCAGCTCGTGCAGCACCCGGATGGGCGCCCCCGGGTCGTTGAAGATCACCGTTCCGACCGCGATGGCGGAGGCCCCCGCGAGGATGAACTCCAGCGCGTCGAGCCCGGTCCTGATGCCACCCATGCCCACGATCGGAACGGTCGGCAGCGCCGCGTGCACCTGCCAGACGCACCGGACCGCCAGCGGCCGGATGGCCGGGCCGGACAGCCCCCCGGTCACCCCGGCCAGGGTCGGGCGCATCGTCTGGGTGTCGATGACGAGCCCGAGCGAGGTGTTGATCATCGACAAGCCGTCGGCGCCGGCGTCGACGACGGCTCGCGCGACCTCGACGATGTCCGTGACGTCGGGCGAGAGCTTGGCGATCACCGGGATCCCCGGGGCCGTCGAGCGGCGGACGGCCGAGATCACGGCCGAGGCAGCGAGCGGGTCGCAGGCGAAGACCAGGCCGCGGTTCTCCACGTTGGGGCAGGAGATGTTGACCTCGACGCCGGCGATGCCGTCGGTGTTGCGCAACCGCTGGGCCAGCTTGGTGAACTCCTCGACGCTGCTGCCTGCGATGGAAACCACCGCACGAGCGCCCCGCCGCTTGAGCCAGGCAAGGTCGGTGTCGACGAACGCGTCCAGCCCTGGCCCCTGGAGCCCGATCGAGTTGAGCATCCCGCTGGCCGTCTCGGCCATCCGCGGCGTCGCCCGCCCGGACCGGGGCTTGAGCATGATCGACTTGGTCACGACAGCGCCGAGGTCGGTGACGTCGAAGAACTGGTCGAGCTCGCGCCCGGCCGCCGCGCAGCCGGAGGCGGTGAGCATCGGGTTCGGGATCGTGGCGCCGCCGAGCGAGGTCGCCATGTAGACCGGGGGCAGCGGGCGGGCACCCGGCTTCTCGGTGGTGATGCGCATCCGGGTCATCGCTGCTCCTGCTCGACGGGAGCGCCGACGGCGTCGGCCGGGATCGTGCCGATGTCGTCCCAGCGCACCCGGTCGCCGCGGAAGACCGGCCCCTCGACGCAGGAGCGCAGCATCCGGGTCTGGCCGTCGTCGCCGATCACCGGCAGCACGCAGGTCATGCAGACACCGATCCCGCACGCCATCGACTCCTCCACGGCGCACTGGCTGTGCGCTCCGTACGCCTCGGCGATGGTGTGGACCGCCCGCAGCATGCCCATCGGGCCGCACGCGTAGACCACTTCGGCGCCTGACCGCTTGATCATCGCCGGGAGCACGTCGGTCACCCGGCCGCGCTCGCCGAGCGTGCCGTCCTCGGTGGTGATGGCGACCTGGGTCGACATCCGCTTGGCCTCCAGGGCCCCGAACAGCCTGGGCTCGGACGATGCTCCCAGGACGAAGTCCACCCGGCAGCCGCGGGCCCGGAGCTGCTCGGCGAGGGTGAACAGCGGCGCCGAGCCGTACCCGCCGCCGACCAGCGTCGCGGTCACCGGCTCCTTGGGCAGCGCGAACGGTCGCCCGAGCGGGCCGACGATGTCGAGCGGGTCGTGCGCCCGGCGTTCGGCCAGCCACGCGGTGCCCTTCCCGGTCACGGCGAAGACGATCTCGACGGTGCTGCCGTAGATGCCGCGCTCCTGGACCCGGTAGATCGAGAAGGCCCGGCGCAGCAGCGTGGCCGACGCGGGCCCGCCGACTGCGAGCGCTACGAAGTGCCCGGGTCGAGTGCCTTCGGCAATCCCAGGCGCCACCACGGTCAGCGCGTGGTAATCGCCGACGCGGCGGATAGAGAGCACCTCGCCGCGCACCTGCACGGCTGCCATCAGCTCTCCCCTCGTCCGGCGCGCACTGCCGCACCGTACTCCTGCAGCGGCACCACACCGATCTCGCCCCTGATCAGCGCCTCGATGCCCTGGACCGCCGCCGACAGGCCCTGGACCGTCGTGATGCAGGCCACGCCCTTGGTCACCGCAGCGGTCCTGATCTCGTACCCGTCGAGCCGGGACCCGACGCCGTACGGGGTATTGATGATCAGGTCGACCTCGCCGGCAAGGATCCGCTGGACCGCGTCCAGGGTGCCGTCGTCGGGCTCGTAGTGCTTGCGCACGACGGTCGCGACCACGCCGCAGCGGTAGAGCACCTCGGCGGTGCCCTCGGTGGCCAGGATCTCGAAGCCGAGGTCGGCGAGCCGCTTGAGCGGGAACACCATCGACCGCTTGTCCCGGTTGGCGACGCTGACGAACGCGCGCCCCTTGGTCGGCAGACCGCCGGAGTACGCGGCCATCTGCGACTTCGCGAACGCCGTTCCGAAGAGCACGTCGATCCCCATCACCTCACCGGTCGAGCGCATCTCCGGCCCGAGGATCGTGTCGACGCCGTGGAACCGGCCGAACGGGAGCACCGCCTCCTTCACCGAGACGGGAGCGTCCCGCGGCATCGTTCCCCCGTCACCGGTCCTCGGCAGCACCCCCTCGGCGCGCAGGTCGGCGATCGTCTCGCCCATCATCACCCGGGCCGCGGCCTTGGCCAGCGGGACGGCGGTCGCCTTCGAGACGAACGGTACGGTCCGGGACGCGCGCGGGTTCGCCTCCAGGACGTACAAGATGTCGCTGACCAGGGCGTACTGGACGTTGATCAGGCCGCGCACCCCGACCCCGCGCGCGATGGCCTCGGTGGACCGCCGGATCCGGTCGATCTCGCCGTGCCCGAGGGTGATGGGCGGCAGCACGCAGGCCGAGTCGCCGGAGTGGATGCCGGCCTCCTCGATGTGCTCCATGACCCCGCCGAGATAGAGTTCGGTCCCGTCGTAGAGCGCGTCGACGTCGATCTCCACCGCGTCGTCGAGGAACCGGTCGACCAGGATCGGGTGCTGCCAGGTCTGCGCGTCGTCACCGTCTGCAGCTCCACCGTCCACCGCTGCAGCGCGGATGCGCCCGAGCGCGAGGGCCAGCGCGGCGTCGTCGTAGACGATCTCCATGCCCCGCCCACCCAGGACGTACGACGGACGGACCAGAACCGGGTAGCCGATGTCCGCGGTGATCTGACGCGCCTCGGCGTAGCTGGTGGCCATCCCGTACTTGGGCGCCGGCAGGCCCGCCTCGGCGAGCACCCGGCCGAAGGCGCCGCGCTCCTCGGCCAGGTGGATCGCGGCCGGCGACGTCCCGACCACCGGGACGCCCGCGTCGGCCAGGCCCTGTGCCAGCCCGAGCGGGGTCTGGCCGCCGAGCTGCACGATCACCCCGACCACCGGACCCGCTGCCCGCTCGGCGTGCACGACCTCGAGCACGTCCTCCAGGGTCAGCGGCTCGAAGTACAGCCGGTCGCTGGTGTCGTAGTCGGTCGAGACCGTCTCGGGGTTGCAGTTGACCATGACCGTGGCGTAGCCGGCCTCACGCAGCGTCATCGCGGCGTGCACGCAGGAGTAGTCGAACTCGATGCCCTGGCCGATCCGGTTCGGGCCGCTGCCCAGGATGAGCACGGCCGGCTTCTCCCGCCGCGCCACCTCGGTCTCCTCGTCGTAAGAGGAGTAGTGGTACGGCGTCGTGGCGGCGAACTCCGCCGCGCAGGTGTCGACCGTCTTGTAGACCGGCCGCACCCCGAGGGCGTGCCGTACGCCCCGGACCACCTGCTCTGGCAGCGACCTCAGCCCGCCGATCTGGTGGTCGGAGAAGCCCATCCTCTTGGCCTTGCGCAGCAGGACCGGGTCGAGCTCGGGAGCCGCAGCGATCGTGTCGGCCAGGGTGTTGATCAACCGGATCTGCTCGAGGAACCAGGGGTCGATAGCCGTGGCAGCGGCGAGATCGTCCACGGTGGCGCCAGCGCGGAGCGCCTGCTGCACGACCGTCAGCCGCCCGTCCCTGGACAGCGCGGACTGCGCGACCAGGGCGGCTCGGTCGAGCGCCGACGTCGCTCCGCGCCAGTGGAAGACCGCCTCGGGGCGCTCGAGCGAGCGCAGTGCCTTCTGCAGCGCCTCGGCGAACGAGCGGCCGATCGCCATCGCCTCGCCGACGCTCTTCATCGTCGTGGTCAGCGTCGGGTCGGCCTGCGGGAACTTCTCGAAGGCGAACCTGGGCACCTTGACCACGATGTAGTCCAGCGTCGGCTCGAAAGACGCCGGCGTCTGGGCGGTGATGTCGTTGGGGATCTCGTCCAAGGTGTAGCCCACCGCGAGCCGGGCCGCGATCTTCGCGATCGGGAAGCCGGTCGCCTTCGACGCCAGCGCTGACGAGCGTGACACCCGCGGGTTCATCTCGATGACGACCATCCGGCCGTCGGCCGGGTTCACCGCGAACTGGATGTTGCAGCCGCCGGTGTCCACGCCGACAGCGCGGATCACCTCGATCGCGATGTCGCGCATCCGCTGGAACTCGCGGTCGGTCAAGGTGAGCGCCGGCGCGACGGTGATCGAGTCGCCGGTGTGCACGCCCATCGGGTCCAGGTTCTCGATCGAGCAGATGACGACGACGTTGTCCGCACGGTCACGCATCAGCTCGAGCTCGTACTCCTTCCAGCCCAGGATCGACTCCTCCAGGAGAACCTCGGTGGTCGGGCTCGCCTGCAGGCCGGCGCCGCCGATCCGGCGCAGGTCAGCCTCGTCGTACGCCATCCCGGAGCCGGCGCCGCCCATCGTGAAGGACGGCCGCACGACGACCGGGTAGCCCAGGTCGCCGACCGCGGCGAGCAGGTCCGTCATGGAGTGGCAGATCGCCGAGCGGGCCGACTCGGCGACCAGGTGCGGCGACAGCCCGGCCACGATCTCCTTGAACTTCTGCCGGTCCTCGCCTCGCTGGATCGCGTCGAAGTCTGCGCCGATGAGCTCGACGTCGTACTGGGCGAGGACTCCCCGCTCGTGCAGCGCGACCGCGCAGTTCAACGCAGTCTGGCCACCGAGGGTCGCGAGCAGGGCGTCCGGCCGCTCCCGCTCGATGATCTTGGCGACGACCTCGGGGGTGATCGGCTCGATGTACGTGGCGTCGGCGAACTCCGGGTCGGTCATGATCGTCGCCGGGTTGCTGTTGACCAGGATCACCCGCAGGCCCTCGGCGCGCAGCACCCTGCAGGCCTGGGTGCCGGAGTAGTCGAACTCGCAGGCCTGCCCGATCACGATCGGCCCGGAGCCGATGACCAGGACGCTGGCGATGTCGGTGCGCCGCGGCATCAGGCCACCCCCGCCGGCGTGGCGGCCATGAGCTCGGCGAACCGGTCGATAGGCTTTATCAAAGGCTTCTAAAGTAATGTTTGTAATCAAATTGCCGTAGCTATCTACATGAATTATTTGCCCAGCAATCATATTTTTGGTAATCCTTATTTGTCTATTCAGCATTTGTTTGATGGCAGGTACTTGTAT
>JANYIP010000268.1 GCA_025361995.1 Streptomycetales bacterium
GCCTCGGGGATGTCGGTGTGCACCAGCATCTGGTCCTTCGCCCGGGAGTAGTCCTCCCACCTGATGATCGACTCCAGGTCCATGGACGACAGCTTCCAGCGACGCATCGGGTCCTCGAGCCGCGAGCGGAACCGTGCCTCCTGCTCGGAGTCACCCACCGAGAACCAGTACTTGCGGAGCAGGATGCCGTCCTCGACCAGGAGCCGTTCGAACAGCGGACACTGATGCAGGAAACACTGGTACTCCTCCTTGCTGCAGTAGCCCATGACCAGCTCGACCCCGGCCCGGTTGTACCAGGAACGGTCGAACAGGACGATCTCGCCGGCGGCGGGAAGCTGGGCGACGTAGCGCTGGAAGTACCACTGCGTCCGCTCGCGGTCGTTGGGCGCCGGCAGCGCGGCGATCCGCGCGACCCGCGGGTTGAGGTACTGGGTGACCCGCTTGATGGTGCTGCCCTTGCCTGCCGCGTCACGCCCCTCGAACACCACCACGACACGCTTGCCCTCGGCCCGCACCCACTCCTGCAGAGTGACGAGCTCGGCCTGCAGACGGAAGAGCTCCTTCTCGTACAGCTTCCTGGGGACGCGGGCCAGTGTGGTCGCGTCGACCGGCTCGCTCCCCTGCAGGGCGGGGACCGGCTCCGAGGGCTCGCGCTGGGGTCGCTTGGCCATGGCGGCAGCGTACGTCGGCGACCAGCCGAGGTACGGCGGTAGAGCGCCAGTCGGCTACCAGGGCAGCTGGGGATCGGGCAGCGGCCCGCCGTACCAGTGCTCGATCAGCCGCCGGGCGATCGACAGCGCCGGCGGCAGCCCGAGCGTCCCGTCCGCCGAACCTGCCTCGATCTCGGGGCGGCTGAACCAGCGCACCTCGAGCAGCTCCTCCCCGTCAGCGATCGGCACCGCCCCAGCGTCCAGCGCTCGCGCGGTGAAGCCGAGCATCAGCGACGACGGGAACGGCCACGGCTGGCTCCCCAGGTACGTCACCTCGCCGATGGCCACCCCCGACTCCTCGCCGACCTCGCGGATCACAGCGGCCTCAGCCGACTCCCCGGGCTCGACGAAACCGGCCAGCGTCGAGAAGCGTCGGCCGGCCCACCGCGCCGAGCTCCCGAGCAAGCAGCGGTCGCCACTGACGTCGGTGACCAGCACGATGATCGCCGGGTCGGTCCGCGGGTAGTGCTCGGACTCGTCGACCGGGCAGCGCCGGACGAATCCAGCCGTCACGACCTCGGTCGGGCTGCCGCAGCGCGGGCAGTGCGTGTGGGCGGCGTGCCAGTTCGCGAGACCGACCGCCAGGACGAGGAGCCCGGCGTCGCGGTCGTCGAGGACGGCTCCGACCTCGCGCAGGCCGGCGGGGACGGCGGCCGACCCCATCGGCGCCCGCAGGGGGGCAGTCTCGTTCACCGCGAAGTACCGCACGCCCTGGGTGTCGACGCCCAGGAAGTAGCGTTCGCCCGGCCTGGCCTGCTCCGGGCTGTCGTACGCGATGGCCTCGCCGTCGACCAGGGTGCGGCCGTCGTGGATCCGCAGCACCCGGGTGGATGGGTCGGCCCAGGCAGCCGCCAACCACGCCTCGTCGGTGCGGTGCTCCGCGACCCTGTCGGTGGCTGAGCGGGCCAGTGCCAGCCGGCCCTGCAAGGGCGAGCCGGGCGGCGGGGTCAGCCCCGTCACCGCGGCGGGGAGACGTACGTGCGGGCGAGGTCCTCCCACAGGTACGCGATGGCCTCGGCGCCCTTGAGCAGCAACGGGATCTCGACCTTCTCGTTCGGTGCGTGGATGCGGTCGTCCGGGATCCCGACGCCGAGGAACACCACCGGCGCACCGGTGACCTCGGCCAGGTCCGCCTCCGGTCCGGAGCCTCCCTCGCGGGTGTAGAGCGCCTCCGCCTCGAACGCCCGCGACATCGACCGTTGCACCGCTTGCAGGGCCGGGTGGTCCAACGGCGTCAGGCACGGGCGTACGCCGGCTCCGTAGAGCTCGATCTCGGAGGTGATGCCGGCCGGCGTCTGCTCGGCCACCCAGTCCCTGACCAGCTGCTGCACCCGGGCCGGCTCCTGGCCGGCGACCAGCCGGAACGAGACCTTGGCGTGGGCGTGCGCGGGGACGATCGTCTTGTGCCCGGGCCCGCTGTAGCCGCCCCACATCCCGTTGACCTCGGCGGTCGGACGGGCCCAGATCCGTTCGAGGGTGGAGAACCCGCCCTCCCCCCAGGTCGCCGTCGACTGGGCATCGGCGAGGAACGTCGCCTCGTCGAACGGCAGCAGCGCCATCAGTGCGCGCTCGCGATCGCCGAGCTCGACGACCCCGTCGTAGAAGCCCGGGATGGTGACGTGCCCATCGTCGTCGTGCATCCGCCCCAGGACACGGGCCAGCTCGGTGAGCGGGTTCGGCACCGCGCCGCCGAACGAGCCGGAGTGCTAGTCACCGGCCGGGCCGTGGAAGTCGATCTGGCCGTTGATCAGGCCGCGCATGCCCACGCAGATCGACGGGACGTCCGCCGCCCACATGCCGGTGTCGCTGACCACGACGATGTCGCAGCTCAGCCGCTGCGCCTGCCGCCGGAGCAGGTCGGGGAAGTGCGGCGAGCCCGACTCCTCCTCGCCCTCGACGAGCACCTTGAGGTTGACCGCCGGCGCCGCGCGGCCGGTGGTCGCGAGGTGCGCCGCCAGGCCGAGCAGGTGCATCAGCACCTGGCCCTTGTCGTCCGCGGTCCCGCGGCCGCGCAGCCGGTCACCTTCGCGGGTCGGCTCGAACGGCGGGGTCGTCCACAGCTCCAGCGGGTCCACCGGCTGGACGTCGTGGTGGCCGTACACCAGGACGGTCGGCGCCGCCGGGTCGCCCGAGGGCCACTGCGCGAACACGGCGGGCAGGCCCGGCGTAGGCCAGACCTCGACTTCTGGGAAGCCGTGGGCGGTCAGCTCGGCGGCCAGCCAGTCGGCCGACCTGGCGACGTCGGCGGCGTTGGCCGGGTCACCGCTGAACGACGGGATGCGCAGCCACTCTACGAGCCGCCCGAGGTAGGAGTCGGCATGGTCAGACA
>JANYIP010000322.1 GCA_025361995.1 Streptomycetales bacterium
CAGGTGCTGCTCGCTGATCCCGCCGTACGCACCGGCGATGAGCCGCCGGGTGCCGGCTGGGCCGTACACGTCCAGCGAGGGGCCGGGCTCGACTGCAGGGTGGTACTTGCGGGCGACGTAGTAGCCGCACAAGTCGGCGCAGTGGTCGGCATGCAGGTGGCTGACGAACACCGCGTCCACCGCATCGAGACCGACATAGCGCTGCAACGGCCCGACCGCGCCGCTGCCCAGGTCGACCACCAGGGCGAAGCCGTCGTGCTCCACGAGATAGCACGATGCGGCCGAGTCCGGCCCGGGGAACGAGCCCGAGCACCCGACGATGGTCAGCCTCACCTGCGCGAGCCTTCAAACGCGGCGGACTCCACCGTCCCGATCTCAGGACCGAGGAAACGCCGCCCGAGCCGCGCGAACTCGAGCGGGTCGCCGGTGACGAGGAACTGGTGCACCGGTGGTGGCAGGGTCGGCGACCGCAGCAGTCCCTGCGTCGCGAGCGTTCGGTAGACGTCCTTGGCCGTCTCCTCCGCGCTGGACACCAACGTGACCTCGTCCCCCATCACGTACGAGATGACGCCGGTCAGCAGCGGGTAGTGCGTGCAGCCGAGCACGAGGGTGTCCACTCCGGCGGCAGCGACCGGATCGAGGTACTCGTGGGCGACCGAGAGGAGCTCCGGGCCTGCGGTGACACCGGCCTCGACGAACTCGACGAACCGGGGGCAGGGCGCCACCACGAGGTCGATGTCCGGGGCGGCGGCGAACGCGTCCTCGTAGGCGCCGCTGGTGATCGTCGCCTGGGTGCCGATGACGGCTACGTGGCCGTTGCGGGTGGCCTTCGCGGCCCGGCGTACCGCCGGGTGGACCACCTCGACGACGGGGACCGAGTAGCGCTCGCGGGCATCGCGAAGGACGGCAGCGCTGGCACTGTTGCAGGCGATCACGAGCAGCTTGACGTCGTGCTCCACCAGGTCGTCCATGACCTCGAGGGCAAAGCTGCGCACCTGCGCGAGGGGCCGGGGCCCGTACGGACCGCGCGCGGTGTCGCCGACGTACCTGATCGGCTCGCCCGGCAGCTGGTCCAGCACCGCGCGGGCGACAGTCAGTCCCCCGACGCCGCTGTCGAAGATGCCGATCGGTGCGTCAGCCACGATCGCCCACCCTATGCCCGCTCCGTCTGACGATCCGTTTGATCTGTGCCAACCGATCGTCAGGCGGGTCAGGCCCAGAGCTGGCCGTCGAGGGCGTCCTCAGCGGCGTCCAGGTCCCCCTCGTACGCACCGGTCGAGAGGTACTTCCAGCCGCCGTCGCACACGATGAGCGCGATGTCGGCGCTGCGCCCGGCCGCCACGACTTTGCCCGCCACGCCGAGCGCCGCGTGCAGGATCGCCCCGGTCGAGATGCCGGCGAAGATGCCCTCCTGCTCCAGGAGCTCGCGCATCCGGCGTACGGCGTCACGGGGGCCGACCGAGAAGCGGGTGGTGAGCACGGATGCGTCGTACAGCTCCGGGACGAAGCCCTCGTCGAGGTTGCGCAAGCCGTAGACGAGCTCGCCGTAGCGCGGCTCGGCGGCCACGATCTCGACGCCCGGCACACGCTCGCGCAGGTAGCGGCCGACGCCCATCAGGGTGCCGGTAGTGCCCAGGCCGGCCACGAAGTGCGTGACCGTCGGCAGGTCCGCCAGGATCTCTGGCCCGGTGGTGCGGTAGTGCGACTCGGCGTTGGCGGGGTTGCCGTACTGGTAGAGCATCACCCACTCGGGGTGCTCCGCAGCGAGGCCCTTGGCGACCCGTACGGCTTCGTTGGACCCGCCGGCCGCCGGCGAGGCGATGATCTCGGCGCCCCACATGCGCAGCAGCTGCGACCGCTCCGGCGAGGTGTTCTCCGGCATGACGCAGATGAGGTGGTACCCCTTCAGCTTGGCCGCCATCGCAAGCGAGATCCCGGTGTTCCCCGAGGTCGGCTCGAGGATGGTCGCGCCGGGCCGTAGCGACCCGTCGGCCTCGGCGGCCTCGATCATGGCCAGGGCTGGCCGATCCTTGACGGACCCGGTCGGGTTGCGGTCCTCGAGCTTGGCCCACAGGCGTACGTCGGCCGACGGCGAGAGCCGGGGCAGCCCGACCAGCGGGGTACCGCCGACGGACTCGAGCAGCGAGTCGAAGCGCACGGGCTCAGGGCCTGCTCAGCACGCCCCGCCCGCGACTGCGGGCAGGATCGTCACGTTGTCACCCTCGGCGACGGCGGCAGTGAGCCCGCCCAGGAAGCGCACGTCCTCGTCGTTCAGGTAGACGTTGACGAAGCGGCGCAGCTGGTCGTTCTCCACCAGCCGGTCGCGCAAGCCGGGGTGCCGGCTCTCGAGGTCGGCGATCAGGTCGTCCAGGGTCGCGCCGGTCCCCTCGACCGCCTTCGCTCCTGCCGTGTAGGGACGAAGGATCGTCGGAATCCGTACCTCGACCGCCATGACCGTGAACTCTCCTTGGGTGGCTTGCTGGTGTGCTGCTGTGGCCGGGTCCTGTGGCCGGGTCCTGTCGCGGGGTGCTGTCGCGGGGTGCTGTCGCGGTGTCCTACGCGGAGTCCAACACCGCGACGCACCTGACTTCTTCCTCGGTGATCTCACCATCGACGATCCGGTACGACCGGACCTCGTCGACCGCCGGGTCCCGGGTGGAGACCAGCAGGTAGTGAGCCGCGGGCTCGGATGCGTACGCCACGTCCGTCCGCGACGGGTACGCCGGGGTCGCGGTGTGCGAGTGGTAGACGACCACCGGCTCCTCGCCCCGGGCGTCCAGGTCGCGGTAGAGCTTGAGCAGGTCGCCGGAGTCGAACTCGTAAAACGTCGGGGACATCGCGGCGTTCAGCATGGGCACGAAGCGCTCCGGGTGGTCGCTGCCGACCGGTCCGGCGACGATGCCGCAGGCCTCGTCCGGGTGGTCCCGGCGGGCGTGAGCGACGATCTGGTCGACCAGATCCTGGGCGATGGTGAGCACGTCACCAGACTATCGACAGCAGCGCCGCGCGCGGTCAGGGCAGGCAGCGCAGCAGCGTCTCCTGCAGCCAGCTCAGCCAGTTGTAGATCTCGAAGGACTGCCGGGCCGGGTGGTCCGGCGGGAGGCCCGCCAGCTGAGCCTCCCAGTCCTCGTCGACGGACAGCGCTGTCCCGATCGCCAGCCGCAGGTCGGTCAGCGCGCCGAGCCAGGCCTCGACCTCCTCCGGGCTCAGCGGACGTTCCACGCCGGGCTCCTCGAGGGTGGCGATCACGGCGAGCGCCGCCGCATGCTTGCGCTCGCGCAGGCTGTTCTCGGTGTACCGACGGAACTCTCCCGACGACTCGGGGTCGTCGGCATAGGCGTCCGGGAAGAGCCGCGCCAGCACCGGGTTGTCGGACGGCGCCGTCGCGGTCCCGATCCCGACCATCGCGGCGAGCGGGTCCGCGTCGGCAGCGACCTCGGGGGCGACCAGGTCGGCGAGCTGGGCGAGCAGCCCGAGCAGGACCGGCGCCTCGAGCTCGTGCACGGTCAGCAGGACGGCCCCGCGCCTGCGCCGGAACCGCGTCGGGGCCATCAGTCGTCCTGCTGCAGGGTGGCCCACAGCCCGTACCCGTGCATCGCGGTGACGTCGCGCTCCATCTCCTCGCGGGTGCCGTTAGACACCACGGCCCGGCCCTCGTTGTGGACGGCGAGCATCAGCCGGTCCGCCTCGGCCTGGTCGTACCCGAAGTACGTGCGGAAGATGTACGACACGTACGACATGAGGTTGATCGGGTCGTTCCAGACCAGGGTGATCCACGGGCGGTCCGGGCGGATGTCCGTCTCGGCGACCGGTTGCTCAAGCTCGACCGGCGCGGTCACGGTGGCGGCGGTCACGCGGCCCATGGTGGCACGGCCCGCGTACGGTAGGGGTCGTGCCCTCGCTCCCCGAGCCGCCCCTGCTCCGCCAGATCCGTGAGTCGGTCATCGGCGACGACCAGGTGATGCCGGGGCCCTACGGTCCGCGCCGGGTGACCTATGCCGACTACACCGCGAGCGGGCGCGCCCTGGGGTTCATCGAGGAGTTCATCCGCGAGGAGGTGCTCCCCCGCTACGCGAACACGCACACCGAGTCCAGCGGCACCGGGCTGCAGACCACCCGCCTGCGCGAGGACGCCCGTCGCATCATCCGCGACGCCGTGAACGGCGACGACGACACCTGCGTGATCTTCACCGGGCCCGGCTCGACCGCTGCGATCGACAAGCTCGTCGGGGTGCTGGGCATCCGGATCCCGGCCGACCTCGACCGCAAGTACGGGCTGTCGGCGCAGATCCCGCTGGACCAGCGCCCGGTCGTGTTCATCGGGCCCTTCGAGCACCACAGCAACGAGCTCCCGTGGCGCGAGTCCATCGCTGACGTCGTGGTGATCGGCGAGGACCCGGACGGCCACATCGACGTCGCGGCGCTGGAGCGCGAGCTGATCGCTCATGCGGCACGGCCGTTGCGGATCGGCGCGTTCAGTGCCGCCAGCAACGTCACTGGGATCGTCAGCGACACCCACGCGATCTCGGCCTTGCTGCACCGGCACGGGGCGCTGGCCTGCTGGGACTTCGCGGCGGCCGGGCCGTACATCGACATCGAGATGAACCCGCGCTGCGCCGACCACCCGCTGGCGTACAAGGACGCGATCGTCCTGTCGCCGCACAAGTTCATCGGCGGGCCAGGGACGCCGGGGGTGCTCATCGCGCGGCGCGACCTGCTCACGAACAGCGTCCCGGACGTCGTCGGCGGCGGGACCGTGGCGTACGTGAACCCGAGCGAGCACGTCTACCTGACCCACCCCGTGCACCGCGAGGAGGGTGGCACGCCGGCGATCGTCGAGTCGATCCGGGCCGGGCTGGTGTTCCAGCTCAAGAGCGCCGTCGGGGTCGACGTGATCCGCGCGCACGAGGCCGCCTTCCTCGACCGCGCGGTCTCGACCTGGGGCGAGCACCCGAACATCTCGATCCTGGGCAACCCTGACGCCGAGCGGCTGTCCATCGTCTCGTTCACGATCCGGCGGCCGGGTGGGCGCTACCTGCACCACAACCTGGTCGTAGCGATCCTGAGCGACCTGTTCGGGATCCAGTCCCGCGGCGGCTGCTCGTGCGCCGGGCCGTACGGGCACCGGCTGCTGGGCATCGACATCGAGCGCTCGCACGAGTTCGAGCGGGAGATCACCCTCGGCTGCGAGGGCATCAAGCCGGGCTGGGTGCGGGTCAACTTCAACTACTTCCTCAGCAAGGCCGTCTTCGCGTACATCGTGGACGCCGTCGCGCTGGTCGCGGACCACGGCTGGTCGCTGATGAGCGACTACCGGTTCGACCCGGCGACCGGGATGTGGCGGCACCGCGACGGCCCCGTGGAGCCCCCGCTGCGCCTGACCGACGTCAGGTACGACGAGGCCGGCGTGCTGCGCTACCCGGCCGCGCAGGAGACGGCGCCGGAGTCGGCGCTGGCTGAATACCTGGCGCAGGCGCGGGCAATCTTCGCGTCGCGCTCGGAGCCCGACGAGGCCGTGCCGCTGCACGGGTACGGCCTCTCCGACGACTTCGAGGCCCTGCGCTGGTTCGACCTCCCGGCCATCTGCCTCACCCCCTGACCCGGTCAACGCCCTGGAGTCAGCCGGCGGTGGTGCCTTCGGCGGGGCCGGTGAGGCGGGCGGCGGCGCCCGCCCAGGTCCACGGGTAGTCGGTGTCCTCGCAGGCGAACGCGGCATCGGCGAGGTCGAGCGGGCGGAACGTGTCGACCATCACGGCGTACTCCTCGGTCCGGACCGCACCGATCGAGGCCTCGACGCTGCCGGGTTGCGGGCCGTGGGTGAAGCCGCTGGGGTGCACGGTGATCGAGCCCATCTCGATGCCCGCGCCCTTGCGGCTCATGAAGTCCCCGCCGACGTAGAAGATCATCTCGTCGCTGTCGACGTTCGAGTGGTTGTAGGGCGCAGGGATCGACTCGGGGTGGTAGTCGAAGAGCCGGGGTACGAAGGAGCAGATGACGAAGCCGGGGCCCTCGAACGTCTGGTGCACCGGCGGCGGCTGGTGCAGCCGCCCCGTGATCGGCTCGAAGTCGCGGATGCTGAACACGTACGGGTAGAGGCAGCCGTCCCAGCCGACCACGTCGAAGGGGTGCTGGGCGTACGTGTAGCGGGTGACGCCCTGCCGGTGCCGGACCAGCACCTCGACGTTCTCGCCCTCGACGCTGTGCCCGTCGAACACCAGCGGCGCGGCCGGCCCGCGCAGGTCACGCTCGCAGTACGGGCTGTGCTCGAGCAGCTGCCCGCGCGGTGACAGGTAGCGACGCGGCGGCCCGACGTGCCCGGTGGCCTCGCAGACGAGCAGCCGCAGCGGCTCTCCGCCAGCCGGGACCCAGCGGTGCGTGGTCGACGTCGGCAGCACGACGTAGTCGCCGGCGCCCACGGTCAGCGCCCCGAACACCGTCTCGAGGACCCCCTCGCCGGCCTCGACGTACACGAGCTCGTCGCCGATCGCGTTGCGGTAGAGCGGCGAAGGTACGTCGGCGACGGCGTAGAGCACGCGGACGTCGGAGTTGCCCATCAGGAGCTGGCGACCGGTCACGGCATCAGCGCCTGACGCGTCGAGCTTGTGCGTCAGGAGGTGCCGTGGCAGCAACGGCAGGTTGGGCCGGGTCTGCCGCGCAGCGTCCAGCTCGGGCACCGCCTGGGCGTCCACGATCGCGGTCGGCAGGTGCCGGTGGTAGAGAAGTGCGGAGTCGTTCGAGAAACCCTCGATGCCCATGAGCTCCTCGGCATAGAGGCCACCGTCAGGGCGACGGAACTGGGTGTGGCGCTTGCGCGGGATCTCGCCAACAGCTCGGTAGTACGGCACGACAGGTCAGCCTCTCGAGCGGTTGCACCGTTAAACGGACAGCTTTGTCCTGTCACTAGACGATCCAGTAGCGTCGCGACCGTGTCAACGTCCCACCAGCCCGACCCCCGTGCCCTGCTGGCCGGGCTGACGCTGAAGCTGATCGACGACGCCGCCGTCTTCCCGCCCGGCAACGCCACTGTGCCTGCGGCGGTCGAGGCCCACCGCAGCTACCAGCTCGCCCCCTACGCCGAGCTCGTCGGACCGCTGCTCGTCCGCGCGTCGACCACGGTCGAGCTGCTGGAGGCGACCCGGGCGGGCGACGACCTGTCCGTCGGACTCATCGCCGACGAGGGTCTGACCGGGCTGGTCGAGGCAATCAGCCTGCTCTTCGACCACGACGACAGGGCCACTCTCGCTCAGGTCGAGATCGCCCTGCCGGCCGACCACGCCCCGGGGCCGGCGACCCGGGTCCTGCTCGACCAGCTCGCCTTCTCGGCCACCGCCTACGTCGAGGTGCCGCGTACCGGCTGGGCCGAAGCCCTCGACGTCCTGGCCGAGGACGGCGCGGAGCGAGCCAAGTACCGCACCGGCGGGGCCACCGCCCAGTCCGTCCCCAACGAGACCGAGCTGGCCGCGTTCGTCAGGGGCTGCCTCGACCGCCGGCTGGCCTTCAAGCTCACCGCCGGCCTGCACAGGGCGGTACGCCACACCACGGCAAACGGCTGGGAGCAGCACGGGTTCCTCAACGTGCTGGCGGCTGTGACAGCCGGACTGGGGGGCGGCTCCGAGGCCGACCTGGTGCACCTGCTCGCCGAGCGGTCGCCGGCCCGGCTGGCCACCGTCCTGGCGGGCGCGGATGTTGCCGCGGTGCGTCGCAGCTTCACCTCGTTCGGGTGCTGCGGGGTCACGGACCCGATCCAGGACCTGGTCGGGATCGGCCTCATCGGTTCGGACTGGCCGTGACCGACGCTTCCCGGTCGAGCTGGGCGCCGATCCCCGCGGGTTCCGGCTTCGGCCTGGCGCACCTGCCGTACGGCGTCTTCGCCCGCCCCGGCGAGGCCCCTCGTTGCGGGGTACGGATCGGTGACTCGGTGCTCGACCTGTCGCGGGTGTCGGTTCCCCACGGCGCTGACTTCGGACACCCGTCGCTGAACGCCTTCCTCGGCCGGGGGCGGGCAGCCTGGTCCGCGGTCCGGGCCCGCGTGGTCGAGCTGCTGAGCGAGCCGTCCTTCCGCGACTCGGTCGATGCGCACCTGCTGCCGCTGGCCGAGGTGACACTCTCGCTGCCCTGGGAGGTCGCCGACTACGTCGACTTCTACTCGTCGCAAGCGCACGCCCGCAACGTCGGCGCGATCTTCCGCCCCGACTCCCCGGGCCTGCCGGACAACTGGATGCACCTGCCCATCGGGTACCACGGGCGGGCTGGGACGGTCGTGGTCTCGGGCACCCCGGTCGTCCGTCCTTGCGGCCAGCGCAAGCCGCCGACGGCTGCGGCGCCGGTGTACGGACCCAGTCGCCGGCTCGACATCGAGGCCGAGGTCGGCTTCGTCGTGGGTGCTCCGTCGACCCTGGGCTCACGGGTCCCGGCCAGCGCCTTCGCCGAGCACGTCTTCGGGGTCGTCCTGCTCAACGACTGGTCGGCCCGCGACATCCAGGCCTGGGAGTACGTACCGCTGGGGCCCTTCCTCGGGAAGTCGTTCGCCACCTCGGTGTCCGCCTGGGTGACCCCGCTGGAAGCCCTCGGCGTCGCCCGCATCACCCCGCCCGCGCAGGACCCGGCACCGTTGGCGTACCTGGCCGACCCCGACCCGTGGGCTCTCGACCTGGTCCTGGAGGTCGAGCTCGACGGCGAGATCGTGTCGCAGCCGCCGTTCGCCACGATGTACTGGACGCCAGGGCAGCAGCTCGCCCACCTGACCGTCAACGGTGCGGCACTACGGACCGGGGACCTCTTCGCGTCGGGCACCGTCAGCGGCCCCGAGCGCGGCCAGCGCGGCTCACTGCTCGAGCTCTCGTGGGGCGGGCGCGAACCTCTTGCGCTCGCGAGCGGGCGCGAGGTGACGTTCCTGGAGGACGGCGACACTGTGGTGCTCCGCGCTTCGGCGCAGGCCGCCGACGGCACCCGGATCACCCTCGGCGACGTGACCGGGACCATCCTGCCCGCGATCGACTAGGCGGCAAGAGCAGCTCTGATGGATCTAGACAGCAGAGGCTTGCGACCACTACCTTGCGTTGCATGGAACCGGGTAGTGCACGCAACCCGCTGACCCAGCTGCGCCGCGGGGTCCTCGAGTTCTGCGTACTCGCCTTGCTCGGCCAGGAGGAGGTCTACGGCTTCGACCTCGTCCGCCGCCTCTCTGACGTCGACGGCCTGGTCACCAGCGAGGGGACGATCTATCCGCTGCTCTCCCGCCTGCGCAGGGACGGCTGGGTGAGCACGACCTGGCAGGAGTCAGAGTCCGGACCCCCCAGGAGGTACTACGCGATCACCGCCGCCGGACGGCACGCGCTGGCCGGTTTCAGCACCGAGTGGCAGCGCTTCCGCGACTCCGTCGACACGTTGCTAGGGACAGGAACCGGTCATGACAAGAACAGGGACTCCCATGAGTGACTACTCCGACGCGATCGTGGCGGAGTACCTGCGCCGCCTCGAGCACGCCGCCGCGACGCTCGCGCCCGACCGGCGTACTGAGCTCGTGGGTGAGATCGCCGAGCACATCGCCCACGCCCGGGCCGCCGGCGAGGTCACCGACGAGGCGGGGGTGCGCGACCTGCTCGACCGGCTCGGCGAGCCGGACGACATCGTCGCCGAGGCTCGCGAGTCCGAGCCGGAGGCACCGCCGTTCAACCCGTACACCGGGCCGTACGCCCCGCCGGTGCAGCAGTTCCGCACGCCCGGCATCGGGCTCGAGATCGGCGCGGTCCTGCTGATGACGCTGGGGTCCCTCGTCCCGTTCGTGGGGTGGCTGGCCGGTGCCGTGCTGCTGTGGGCATCGCGGCGCTTCACCGTCGGCGAGAAGATCCTGGCCACCCTGGTCGTCCCCGGTGGCCCCTTCACGATCCTGTTCGTCGGTGGGCTGATGGGCGGTCAGTCCTGCTCGTCCTCGTCGACCACTGACGGAGCCGGCAACTTCGTGCAGGGGCCGACGACCTGCAGCGGGTTCGCGTTCCCGCCGTGGCTGGGTGTCCCGCTGCTGATCATCGCGTTGGTAGGGCCCTTCGTGATCGGCGGCTTCCTGCTCAGGCGGGCCGGCGCCCGCGCCAGCCTCGAAGCACCGATCCCGGTCTTCGCGCCGGCGCCCGGCACCCCTCGCTGGGGCGGCCTGGAGATCGCCGCCGTCCTGCTCTTGTCGGTCGGCGGGTTCGTCGTGCCCTTCCTGGCTCCGATCGGCGGCCTCGTCTGCGCCTGGATCTCCCCCGCCTGGACCACCACCGAGAAGTGGGTGGCGACCGCCATCGCCAGCTTGATGCTCCTGCTCCCGATCGCAGGCCTGGTCGCGCTGCGCCTCTGAGCCCACCGCACCGACGCCCCCCTCACGCTCGGCCCCAAGGAGTCATCATGTTCGGTACTGGAATCCTCGGTCTGTTCGTCGTCGTGCCCATCTCGGGGATCGTGTCGGCGATCTACCTCACGGTCCGCCTGAACTCGCGCCGCTGACCGCACCCGGTGACCGCGCCCCGCCGACGGCCCGCCCGCGGCGATTGACGCCGCCACCCACCGCTCGTACTCTTCCATCTGTTAGGAAACTTTCCTATTAGAGGAGGCGAACGCGGTGGTCACCCCTGGCACCCCCCGCCTTCTGCGTGCGCTCAACGACCGGGCCGCCCTCGACCTCCTGCTCGAGCACGGCACGCTCACCAGGACCCGGCTCGGCGAGCTCACCGGCCTGTCGAAGCCGACGGCGTCACAGCTGCTCGCACGGCTGGAATCAGCGGGTCTGGTGGTGCAGGCAGGTACGACAGCAGGCGCCCCCGGCCCGAGCGCGCAGCTGTACACGATCAACGGCCGGGCCGGGCTCGCAGCCGGGGTGGACGTCGAGCCGTACCGGGCCAGCGCCGAGATCGTCGACCTCTCCGGCGAAAGCCTCGGTGCGGCGACCGTCGAGCTGCCCAGGTCGGCCGCGACCCGAACACCGGGCAGCGACGTACGCAGCGCGCTCGCCGCGGCAGCTGCAGTCGCCGGCGTCTATCTCGGGGACATCCGTGTCGTGGTCGTCGGTGCCCAGGGTGCGCACGACCCGACCAGCGACACCCTCGTGTACGGCGGCCACATGCCCGGCTGGTCACGCCCTGGGCTGCTCGCTGGGATGCGAGCAGAGCTCGGCATGTCGGTCTCGGTCGAGAACGACGTGAACCTTGCCGCTGTCGCCGAGCGGGCCCAGCCCCTGCCGCACCCGTCCGACTGCTTCGCCCTGCTCTGGATGGGCGACGGCCTGGGCCTCGCCGTGCACCTCGGCGGAGTCCTGCACCGAGGCGCCACCGGAGGCGCAGGCGAGATCGGCTACATGCCCGTACCCGACCCCGGCAGCGACAACCAAGGCGCGCGGCCGCGGACACGGCGACAGACGGTCGCCCTGCAGGACTTGGTCGGCGGACCCGCGGTGCTGCGCCTGGCCCGCACGCACGGCATCAACGCGCGTCGTCCCGAGGTCGCGGTCGCGCGCGCGCTGGACCACCCCAGCGGACCGGCATTCCTGGTCGAGCTCGCTGCCCGGGTGGCCACCGGCCTGGCCACCATCGTCGCCGTGCTCGACCCGGACCTCGTCGTCCTGTCCGGACCGGTCGGCCGGGCCGGAGGCACCCACCTGCGCGACCTCGTCCGCACCGAGCTGAGCCGGATCTCCCCCCTGCATCCGCGGATCGCGGTCAGCAGCATCCCCGGCAACCCGGTCCTGGCCGGCGCTGTCGCCGTCGCCCTCGCCGAGTGCCGCGAGCAGCTCTTCACCACCAGCAGACCACACGGAACGACCGACCGGATCCCAGCGACTGGAGTCAACAGATGAGACTGACCGTCATCGGCGGCGGCTCGACCTACACCCCCGAGCTCGTCGACGGCTTCGCCAGGCTGCGCGAGGTACTCCCGGTCGACGAGCTGGTCCTCGTCGACCCGGATCCGCGACGGCTCGAGCTCGTGGGCGGCGTCTCCCGGCGGATGCTGGCCAAGGCCGGGCACCCGGCCACGGTCACCACCACCAGCGACGTGGACGCCGGCGTCACCGGCGCCGACGTGGTCCTGCTGCAGCTGCGGGTGGGCGGGCAGGCGGCGCGCAACCGTGACGAGACCTGGCCGCTGGAGTGCGGCTGCGTCGGTCAGGAGACCACCGGCGCGGGCGGGCTCGCCAAGGCGTTGCGTACCGTCCCGGTCGTCCTCGACATCGCCGAACGCATCCGCACACTTGCAGCCCCGGACGCCTGGATCGTCGACTTCACCAACCCGGTCGGGATCGTCACCCGGGCGCTGCTGCAGGCAGGCCACCGTGCCGTTGGCCTCTGCAACGTCGCGATCGGCTTCGAGCGCGCCTTCGCCGAGATGCTCGGCGTCACGTACGACCAGGTGACCCTCGACCACGTCGGCCTCAACCACTTGACCTGGATCCGGGGCGTCGAGGTCGGCGGCACCGATGTCCTGCCGCAGCTGCTCGCCGAGCACGGCGCGGAGCTCGCCGAGCGCGTCGAGATGCCGCTGTCCCTGCTGCAGGACCTGGGCGTCATCCCGTCGTACTACCTGCGCTACTTCTACCTGCACGACGTGGTGGTGTCCGAGCAGCGCACCCGCGGCACCCGGGCCGCGGCGGTCGCCGCCATCGAGAGCCAGCTGCTCGACATGTACGCCGACCCGACCGTGGACACCAAGCCGGTGTTGCTCGAGCAGCGCGGCGGCGCCTACTACTCCGAGGCAGCGGTCGACCTGCTGGCCTCGCTGCTGGGCGACCGTGGCGACACCCAGGTGGTCAACGTCGCCAACAACGGCACGATGCCGTTCCTGCCCGATGACGCCGTCATCGAGGTGCCGGCCGTCGTCGGCCTGCACGGGGCCCGGCCGCTGCCCGTCGCCCCCGTCGAGCCGCTCTTCGCCGGGCTGATCGGGCACGTCACCGGGTACGAGAACCTGGCACTGGACGCCGCCGTGAACGGCGGTCGGAGCCGGGTCGAGAAGGCCCTGCTGGCGCACCCGCTGGTGGGCCAACTCGAGCTCGCGACCGGCCTCACGGACAGGCTGCTCGCTGAGAACGCCGCGTTCCTGCCGTGGGCCCGGTGACAGCGGCAGCAGTCCTCGCCATCGACGGGGGCAACAGCAAGACGGACCTCGTGCTCGTCGGGGCCGACGGCGCGCTGCTGGGTCGCGTCCGCGGGCCCAGCTCGACCCCGCACCGCCTCGGCGTCGACGGGACGTTCGCCCTCCTCGACGACCTGGTCGCCAAGGTCGTCTCAGCCGCAGGCCTGGCCGGCACGGAGCTGGGTACACAGCCTGTCGCGGAGGTCGCCGCCGTATACCTCGCCGGCGCCGACCTGCCCTCCGAGATCGAGATCCTGCAGCGGGTCCTGGTCGCGCGCGGCTGGGCCAGGCGGGCGTACGTGGAGAACGACACCTTCGCGCTGCTGCGGGCCGGAGCCGATGAGCCCGACTCGGTGGCCGTGGTCTGCGGCGCCGGCATCAACTGCTGCGGCGTCGGCGCGGACGGCCGCCAGGTGCGGTTCCAGGCCCTCGGGAAGATCTCCGGTGACTGGGGAGGTGGGTTCCAGCTCGGCGAGGAAGCCCTGTGGTCCAGCGTCCGGGCTCAGGACGGGCGCGGGCCGGCGACCGAGCTGGCCGGGCTCGTACCCGCCTTCTTCGGGCTGGCGACCCCGATGGATCTCACTGAGGCCCTGCACTTCGAGTGGATCGGCGGCGAACGGCTGGTCGAGCTCGCACCGCTGGTTCTCGCATCATCGAAGGCCGGGGACCCGGTGGCGCGCAGCATCGTCGAGCGGCTGGCCGTCGAGATCGTGCTGATGGCCGGGTCGGCGCTGCGCCGGCTCGACCTGCTCGACCGGCCATCCACGGTCGTGCTCGGCGGCGGCATCCTGGCCGCGGGAGACGAGTTCCTGCTGGCTGCGACGACCACCCGGCTGGCCGAGGTCGCCCCGCAGGCGACAGCTCGAGTGGTCACCGAGCGCCCGGTGCTGGGTGCGGCGCTGGCAGGGCTCGACCTCGTCGGCGCCGACCCAGCTGCGCACCTGCGGATCCGGGCGGCGCTGGGGCACGGCGCCTAGCCGATCGGTGAGCGGTTCGGTACGACCACGGTCTTGGCGGCCTTGTCGTGCAGGGTCTGCTGCCACGGCTTGTCCCAGAGCGGGAACAGGTCGTCCAGCAACGTGAAGAGACCGCCGCCGACGAAGCTCCCCCCGGCGCTGACCCCCCAGCGGATCATCGCCTCCTTGAGCGTGGGCAACCGGTCCTCGGCCAGCGGTCGGACCCGGATCCCGGCAACCCTCTTGCCGACCGTGCGTCCGTACTTCACGAGCTGGGGCACCTCGTACGCCAACTGGACGACGAGGGAGAGGAACGAGACCGCCAGCACCCGGCCGACGATGCGCGTCTCGAAGTCGGTGACGAGCTGGGTGCTGGGGGCGCTGCCGTCCGTCGGGAGCGAGTTGACGAAGTCGTGCAGGGGGGTCCAGAGCGCAGCGACCACCAGCGGCAGCAGGACCACACCGAGGATCAGCGTGTCGATCAGCCGTGCGCCGATGCGGCTGCCGTACGACGCCAGCGGGTACGGGGCGACCTGGGGAGACGCGGTCGGCCCGGCGTATCCGCCCCAAGGAGCCCCTGGCGGAGCACCAGTGGGCGCGCCGTACGGGGCGCCGTACGGAGGTGCGTACGGAGGTGCCGCCGGCGGGCCGGGTGGCTGGGTAGGCGCGCCCCACGGGGAAGCCGGGGAAGCCGGGGCCGTCGGGGCTCCGGGACCCACAGGCTGCGGGACGGAGGTCTGCGGCGTCCACCGTTCGCCGTCCCACCAGCGCAGGTAGCCGTTCGAGAACGGGTCCGGGTACCAGCCTGCTTCCATCGACATGAGGTGATCCTCTCAGCCCGCCGCGGTGCCGCGGGCGAGTCTGGCTCCCTGGCGGTCCGCGTCCTACTCTGGGGCACGTGGGGAGGACGACCAAGGGCGCCGACGCGATGCGGTCATTCGCGCCGCACCGGCTCGGACGGCTCGAGTGCGACGCCTGGGTCGCGTACTACCGGCGCGAGTGGGGCCGCTTCCTGCAGTCCTGCGTCCGGATGGTCCGCGAGGGGTTCGGGATGGGCTGGCCGCAGACGCTGCAGGCGGCGTACCTGGTCCTGCGCGCCAACCAGATGTGGGCGTCGTACCCGGACCACGACGCGGCCGGCGCGCAGGCGACCATGCGCCGCTTCTACGACCTGGTCGCGACCGAGCACGGGCTCCTGCTCGACGTGGATCGCGCCGCCGAGCTGGAGGTCGAGTGGTGGCGGGTGCACCGCGGGCTGCAGCGCGAGCCCAGCGACGGCTCCACCCAGCCTCTCACCGAGGCGCTGACCGCCCTGTACGCCCACGTGTACGACGCAGCGCCCGACGACGTACTTCCGGCCGCCGCCCTGCGCGCGGCCATCCACTAGCCCCCACCCGTGTTGATCTTGAGAGATGTCCGTGCGACACGCCGATCAGGCCGGACATCTCTCAAGATCAACACGGAAAAAGGGGGTCAGGCGAGGGCGGCGGCGACCTCGCGGGCGGCGAGCTCGACGCGGGGGCCTACGGTCGCGGTGTCCAGGTCGCCGAGCGCGACCACGCCCACACTGGCCTGGACCTCGGGTACGCCGAGGACGGCCGCCGCGATCCCCGTCGCACCCGGCTGCAGCTCCCCCCGGGAGACGACGAAGCCGGTCTCCCCCGCCCGCGACCGCACCAGAGCGTGCCCGGCAGCCCCTTGGTGGACCGGGTGCCGCGAACCCACCCGGTACGCCACGTGGAAGTCGGTCCAGCTCGGCTCGACGACAGCCACCGCGAGCGCCTCTCCGCCGTCGGCCACCGTCAGGTGCGCAGTGGCTCCCACGTCCTCGGCCAGCCGCCGCAGCGCCGGCATCGCCGCATCCCGCAGGAGCGGGACCACCCGGCTGGCC